>DIKC01000101.1:0-684 GCA_002421565.1 Desulfobulbaceae bacterium UBA5628
CGGGTTTGGCCGCCTCCGCCTTTTTTGCCTCCGCCGCAGCCTTGGCTTTGGCCTCTTCCGCCTGCTTGGCTTCGGCGGCCGCCTTGGCGGCGGCCGCTTGCTTGGCCTCCTCGGCCTTCTTGGCCTCGGCCGCGGCTTTTTGGGCTGCCTCCGCCTTTTTCGCTTCGGCCGCCTGATCGGGGGCAGGAGCAGCCGGCGCGGCCGGAACCGGGGCCGTTGCTTTAACCGGGGCCGTCGGGGCCGCCGGAGCCTTGACCGAAGCGGGGATAGTCGGCGCCGTGGCCGGTAGCGGTTCCCGCTTCAAGATCGCCTCGGCGCCGGCAAACTTGACCAGGGCATCAAACTGGTCATCGGAAAGGTTATAGGCCTTTTTCAGGGCATCCAGGCCCATCCGCACCGACTCCAGGGCCATTTGCCGTTCTTTTTCGTTCATCTCGTCTTCTCCCGCCTCTGCTGGTTCGTAAACTGTTTCCCGGCCGGCCATGATCGCGGCCGCCTCCTGCCGGGCCGCGGCAATGATCCGCTCCGCTTCGCCGCGGGCCTGGGCCAGGTCGCTGGTAATCTCGATTTGTTCAGGGCCGGCCGGGGCGGTAATCGCCGGGGCCGAAAGGTCATCGAATTGTGGCCGCTCGGCCAGCCCGGCCCGCTTGACGATCTCCGCCACCGCGCTTTCCCATTCGATGG
>DIKC01000101.1:763-7198 GCA_002421565.1 Desulfobulbaceae bacterium UBA5628
TCCGCTTGATCACCTCGTCGGTGACGTCGAGCCCGGGCACCGAACTCTTCATGTAGCGGGCCATGCCCAGGGAGCGGGGCGGGGTGACCCCGGCCAGGATGTAGACCTTTTCCGCCAGCCCCAGGTCGCGCGCCGCGGCCATGAACTTGGCGAAGCGCTCCACGTTATAGATGATCTGGGTCTGAACGAAGTCAGCCCCGTTGGCCGCCTTCTTGGCCAGACGGACGGCCCGCTGGGCCTCGGAAGGGGCGGCAAAGGGATTGGCCGCCGCTCCCAAGAAAAGGCGGGGTTCATGGCTTTTGACCGTCTCGCCGCACTGGAACTTTTTGCCATCCCGCAGGTCCCGCATCATTCCCAGCAACTGCACCGAATCAAGATCAAAAACCCCCTTGGCGCCGGGGTGATTGCCGAATTTCTGATGGTCGCCGGTGAGGCAGAGGAGATTTTTCAGGCCCAGGGCGGCGGCCCCCAGAATATCGCTCTGCATCCCGATCCGGTTGCGGTCGCGGCAGGTCATCTGGATGACCGGCTCCACCCCTTCCGCCTGGGCGATGAGTCCGGCCCCGATGCTGGACATCCGGACAATCGCGGTCTGGCAGTCGGTGATATTGACCGCATCCACATGACCCTTGAGCAGCCTGGCCTTTTGCCGCACCACCTCCGGGTCGGCGCTCTTGGGCGGGCCGAGTTCGCCGGTCACCGCAAAGGCGCCGGACTTGAGCACCCGTTCCAGGCGACTGCCGGCTTTCATCGCTGTATCCATGTCGTCAAATATTCCTTGTTAGCAGGATTATCAGGTTATGCCGGGCCGTGACAGCCGACCCCGGGAATACCGCCGGTGGTGAGATCGCGGCGCATATCCATGTCAAAGAGTACCCGTTCGGCCCTCTTATTGATTCCCAGGGCCTCCCGTTTGGCGTCGATCCTGGCGATCATCAGCCTGGCGATTTCCAGCGGCTCCTTGGCCACGTTCCAATGGGCGCCGACGCTGCCCATGATCCCTTCCAGCAGGTACTTGTTGAATTCCTTGGCCCCGCTCACCGGCAGATCCTGGAAAACCACCTGGACGCCGCTGGCCACGAAATACTGACCAATGGCCACCGCCTTCTCGCTCATCCACAAGGGGGCGGTGCCGATGGCCGGAAGATCGTCGATATCCTCGCCCAGGCCGCCCTGGCGCACCATCTCGGTGGCCGCGATCAGAATCCGGCTGTTGTCGACGCAGGAGCCCATGTGAAGGATCGGCGGCATCCCGACGGTTTCGCAGATTTCCGCCAGGCTCTCGCCGCAATACTTGGCCGCTTCCGGGGTCAGCAGCCCGACCCGGCCCAGGGCGGTGGCGGCGCAACCGGTGGCCAGCACCAACACATTGTTCTTGATCAGTTCCCGGGCGATGATTTCATGGGCATTGTCGCCGAGCTTGAAGTTGTCGCAGCCGACAATGGCCGCCACCCCGCGAATCCGGCCGTTGATGATATTGTCGTTGAGTGGCCGGTAGCTGGCCCGGAAGCGGCCGCCCAGCATGTAATTGATCGTTTCGTGGGAGAAACCCACCACCACGTCGAGCTTTTTCTCCTCGGGGATAAAGAACTCGCCGCGCTTCTTGAAGTTCTTGATCGCCCGGCTCAAAATCTGCTTGGCCGATTCCAGGGGGGATTCTTCCTCGAACTGGATGTGGATTCCGCCGGGCATCTTGGCCCGGTAGTTGGTGGTGATGATCTCGGTGTGGAAATTGCTTGCCACGTTGGCGATGGAGGGCATCAGGCACTGGACGTCGCCGACCATCGCTTCGAGAGCGCCGGTGGCCAATACCACTTCCTGCTGGATGAAACCGGCCGCCACCGGAATCCCGCGCCGCATCAGGATTTCATTGCCGGTGCAGCAGACCCCGACCAGATTGATCCCCTTGGCCCCCTGCTTCTTGGCCAATTCCTGAATATCCGGCTCCTGGGCCGCGATGCAAAGGGCTTCGGCCAGCAGCGGCTCATGGCCGTGGACCGCGATGTTGACCTGATCGGGCCGCAGCACCCCCAGGTCGACAATCGCCCGCCTCGGCACCGGGGTGCCGAACATGATGTCGGTCAGTTCGGTGGAGAGCATCGAGGAGCCCCAGCCGTCGGCCAGGGCGCAACGGGAGGTCTGGAGCATGATGTTTTTGTAATCATGATCAACCCCCATGTGGGTGCGGTGCATCATTTCCACCACTTCCCGGTCAACCCCGCGGGGAGCGATGCCCAGCTTGTTCCACAGGGCCTGCCGCTTGGGGGTGGCCCTTTTCAGCATGGTCAGCGGGGTGTTGTCCTGCTTGCCGAATTCGGCCAGGGCCTTTTCCCCCAGCTCCAGGGCGATCTCGTTGACCTCCCGCCCCTCGGTGGCGATCTCGAAGACCGCGGCCAGGGATTTGAGCTTTTCCACGTCCTTGATCCGGTGGGGGCCGTGGCCTTTGGCGGTTTCGATGAAGCCGCGCACCATTTCCCGGGCGTGGTCGGTATGGGCGGCGGTGCCGGCCGCCACCGTCCGGGCGAAGTTGCGGGCCGCCACCGTGTCGGCATTGGCCCCGCAGACCCCGAGCATATCCTCGATGCCGTCAATGATCTGGCACGGCCCCATGTTGCAGTTGCGGCAGCAGGTGCCGCCGGAGCCAAAAAGACAGGCGGTCATCCCCCGGGCCTCGACCCGGTCGTAGGCGGTTCGCACCTTGCCGGCCAGGGGCTGGCCCAGCACTTCCCTGGTGGAGCCGCAGGTAATTTCGGTGCAGCCCTCGCATCCGTTTCTCGTGATAGCCATTGTAAACCTCGATCTTGCGGGTTATTCCAGACCGGCCGCCTGGCGGGCGGCCTGGACGGTGTTTTTCATCAGCATGGTAATGGTCATCGGCCCGACCCCGCCGGGAACCGGGGTGATGAAGGAGGCCTTTTCCTTGACCGCCTCGAAATCGACGTCGCCGGCCAAAATCGCCTTGCCGGATTCACTTTTGCCGATCCGATTGACCCCCACGTCGATGATCACCACTCCATCCTTGACCATCTCGGCGGTGACCATCTTGGGGACCCCGACCGCCGCGATGATGATGTCGGCCCGGCGGGTGTGGGCGGCCATGTCCTTGGTGCGGGTGTGACAGATGGTGACCGTGGCGTTGCCGGCCTTGCGCTTCTGGAGCATCAGGTTGGCAATCGGCTTGCCGACGATGTTGCTGCGGCCGATCACCACCACCTCGGCGCCGCTGGTTTCCACCCCGCTGCGGCTCAAAAGTTCTAATATACCATGCGGGGTGCAGGGAAGAAAGCATTGTTCGCCGAGCACCATTTTGCCGACGTTGACCGGATGGAAGCCGTCTACGTCCTTATTGGGATCGATGGCATAGAGCACCTTGGCCTCGTTGATCTGCTTGGGCAGGGGCAGTTGCACCAGGATCCCGTGAATCTTGGGATCCCGATTACACTTATCCACCAGTTGCAGCAATTCTTCTTCGCTGGTGGCGGCCGACAGGGTAATCTGTTCGGAAAAAATCCCCAGTTCCTTGGCGGTTTTGTTCTTGGCCGCCACGTATGACTGGGAGGCGGGATCCTCGCCCACCAAGATGGTAACCAGGCCCGGCACCACTCCGTTCTTATCTTTAAGGGTAGCGACTTCCTGCTTCAATTCCTCCCGGATGGCCTTGGCCGTTTCCACTCCGCTGATGATCCTGGCGCTCATGATTTAATTTTTCCTCCTCTCGACGATCTTGAAAAGTATACAAAATTGGCATGGTTGCGATTGGCGCAGTTTTCCCCCCGACGTTTTTTCCCTTGGCAAAAACAGGCGAAAAACGCTGGCATGAACCTTGATGACTGGCGGAACCGGGGAATAAGACAAAGAACCGAAGGAAACCCTTAACGAATTTGAAACCGTTTTTCAAGAAAAAATCGCGGTAACCGGTCGCGACCGGCTGAAAAAGATCAGACCCGCTCCCGCAAAACGGAGAAACAGGGTGGCGAATCGCTCAGGCAGCGGGCGGGGCGGGGCGGCCGGCGGACCGCTCGTTGGCCAGTTTGACGATGATACTGTTGGCCTGGCCCAGACGGCCGACCAGGGTTTTGAAGAGGTGCTTGCCGACTTCCGGGTATTTTTCGATTACCTCCATCAACTTGTCGCCGGGGAACCGCTTGATTTTGCAACGCCCCTTGGACATGATCGAAGCGCTCCGGGGTTCGCCGGAAATGGCGCTCATCTCGCCGAAATACTCGCCCGGCTCGACGATTTCGGCGATCTTCTTGCCGTCCTTGACCACCATCACCGAACCGATCACCAGCTTGAAAAAATCCTTGTCGTTGTTGCCCTGGCGGATAATCAGGTCGCCGTCCTGGTATTCCTCGATATCGGGATGAACCAGATAGGCGGGCAGACTCTCCTCGGTAACCACCGTCCGCCGCAACACCTCCTCGATGCTGGTCATCCCCTCCCGCACCTTTTGCAGCCCGGCCTCGCGCAGGGTTTTCATCCCTTCCTGTACCGCGATCTTACGCAACTGATCCTCCGGCACCTCGGCGGTGATCGCCTTGGCCACCTCGTCGGTGATCTCCATCAGCTCGAAAAAGCCGACCCGGCCCTTGTAGCCGCCGCCGTTACAGGCCGGGCAACCCTTGGGGCCAAAAACCTTGAGGGTGGGGATTTCCTCTTCCTTGAAACCGATCTTGATCAGCTCCTGCCTGTCCCACTTGCCGATATCCACCGGCTCCTTGCATTTGGGGCAGAGGCGGCGGCCCAATCGCTGGGAAAGAACCATGGTCACCGCCGCCCCGATCATAAAGGGCGGAATCCCGATATCCACCAGACGGGCGATGGTGGCCGGACAGTCGTTGGTGTGGAGGGTGGAGAAAACCAGATGGCCGGTCATCGCCGCCTTGATCGCGATCTCGGCGGTTTCAATGTCCCGGATTTCGCCCACCATGATGATGTCCGGGTCCTGGCGGAGAAAGGCCTTGAGGGCGGCGGGAAAGGTCATCCCCACTTCGTTGCGGACGTTGACCTGATTGATCCCCTTGAAGTTGAATTCCACCGGGTCTTCGGCGGTGAGAATCTTGGTGTCTTCGTTATTAAGCGAGTTGAGGGCGGAATAAAGGGTAACCGTCTTGCCGCTGCCGGTGGGGCCGGTAACCAGGAGCAAGCCTTGGGGCCGGTAAATACAACGCTTGAGGGTTTCAAAGGTACTCGTTTCAAAGCCGAGCTTGGTAAGATCGACGTTGAGGTTGCTCTTGTCAAGGATACGGAGAACGATCGATTCGCCAAAGAGCGTAGGCAGGGAGGAAACCCGGAAATCCACCGCCCGGTTGCGGCCCAGCCTGATCTTGATTCGGCCGTCCTGGGGAATCCGCCGCTCGGTGATGTCGAGCTGGGCCATGATCTTGATCCGCGAATTGAGCGCGTTCTTGATCGAAAGGGGCAGGTTCATCGATTTATAAAGGGAGCCGTCCAGACGGTAACGGACCTGGAGGTTTTTTTCGTAAGGCTCGATATGGATGTCGCTCACCCCGTCGTTGACCGCCCGCACCAGAATCCCGTTGACCAGCTTGATGATCGGAGCGTCGGAGGCGGAATACTGCCCCCCGCCCTCGTCATCGTCATAGGACTCCAGCTCCATACCCTCGGCCGCTTCCGAGGCCAGAGCCCCGAAGTCGTCGATCTGGGTGACCGGCCCCTCGTCCTCTTCCACCTTGCTTTCGTGGGCGAGAAGTTTGTTGTATTCCTCATCGCTGATCTTGTAATGGGTGCGGTAGGCCTCGACGATTTCCTTTTCGGTGGAAACGCAGACCGTAAGCGGCATCTTGAGTTCGGCCTGGAGGTTCTCCACCGCCCCGGTGTCGGTGGGCTCGGCCATCGTAATCTGTAAATTCTTACCGATGATCCGCAGGGGAAAGGCGAGATACTTGCGGGCCGTTTCAAAGGGCATTTTGGCCAGGGCATCGGCCTTGGGCGGTTCGCGGGAGATTACCACCGCCTGGTAATTATGCTGACGGCTGAGGAAATTGACCACCGTGCTGTCGTCAATATGGCCCAGCTTGAGAAGGATGGAGCTTAAACGGCCCCCGGATTTTTTCTGGATTTCCAGGGCATCGTCGAGCTGGTTACTGCTGATCTGCCCTTCCTTGCGGAGCAGTTCCCCGATTTTGACCTTGCCCGCTCCGGACTGGTCCTTCACCGAAGCGCGGAGGGTGGATTTCTGATCTGGTTGCGCCATTTTAGTCGCCCGTTTACTCGTTTGCCTGATTGACCGGCTGGAAATCGAATAGAAAAGTCGTAGTCAGAATAACCGAAAAAAGATTCAGGAAGCAAGCGAAATTCCAGACAAAAAAGGGCCGCTGCCCCCAATCCGGGAACAGCGGCCCTGCACTTGAACCGTAAATGATCACATGATCCACGAGGCACGGCGGGCAGGATGGGTCCGCGCCCCATTTA
>DIKC01000186.1 GCA_002421565.1 Desulfobulbaceae bacterium UBA5628
ACGGATCAGGCGCACCAGTTCGGTATCAGCCAACCCTTGCTCCTGCTCGCCCCCGGCCATGCGGGTGATCAATTCTTCCTTGACCGTGCCGTCCAGGTCGTCGGCCCCGAAGGAAAGGGCGACCTGGGCCAGTTTGGGGCCGATCATCACCCAGTAGGCCTTGATATGGGGGAAGTTATCGAGGAAGAGGCGGGCTACCGCGATGTTCTTCAAATCCTCCACCCCGGAGGTGCGGCCGGCAACGGCGAGATTGGAGTCGCGGCCCAGTTCGGTGTTCTTGGGATGAAAGGCGAGGGGGATAAAGGTGAGAAAGCCGTTGGTTTCGTCCTGGGCCTGGCGGAGCATCTCCAGGTGCTCGATCCGCTCCTCGATGGTTTCGATATGGCCGTAAAGCATGGTGGCGTTGCTCCGCAGCCCCAGCCGGTGAGCGGTCTTGGCCACTTGCAGCCAGCCCTCGCCGGAGAGCTTTTTCTCGCAGGTCAGTTGCCTGATCCGAGGGCTGAAAACCTCGGCCCCGCCGCCGGGAATGGAGCCCAGCCCGGCGGCGATCAGGTCTTGCAGGGTCTTTTCGATGCTTTGCCCGGAAATCTCGGCCAGGTGGGCGATTTCCACGCAGGTAAAGGCCTGGATGTGAACCCCCGGCCGTTCCGCATGGATCGCCCGCAGCATCTCTAGATAATAGGCGTAGGGCAGGTCGGGATGGAGGCCGCCCACCACATGCACCTCGCTGATCGGCTCGTGGAGCCGGGCCCGGATTTTGGCCCGGATTTCATTCAGGCTCATCTCGTAGGCCTGCTCCGCCCCCTTTTCCTTGCCAAAGGCGCAGAATTTACAGAGGTTGGTGCAGATATTGGAATAATTTAGGTGCTGGTTGTAGATGTAATAGGCCCGGTCGCCGTTGAGCCGCTCCCGTGCCAGGTTGGCGAGCCAGCCCAGGGCCGGCAGGTCGGAACATTGATAGAGCCGCACCCCTTCGGCCGGGGTCAGCCGCTCGCCGGAGCGCACCTTCTGGTAAATATCGCCGAGTCCGGCCTTTTCCAGTAGAACTTCGATCATCGGAACAACTCTCCCACGGCCAGTAAAAGTAAAGATCAGCAGGAGCCAAACCGGGCCGTGACCCGCCTGGCAACTACCTGTAACAACAAAAAATCCCGTCGTTGCACGGGCACCCTACAGGTAGCCGGAAACGGCGAAAAATGCAAGATATTAACCGCCCCGGCCACTGCCGCCGGGGCCCCCTTGGTTTGCATTTTTTTCCCATCCGGAGTAAGGTAACCCCATTCAAACCATATCCTCAACATGCCGCTGCGGCCGGCCCTCTGTTTTCCATGCTTTTTCAGGTTTCCTGCCATCATCGCGATGGTTTTTGCTTGTTCCGGAAATACGGCGGGCTATTGCCGACCGTTAAAACCGGCCCAACCTCTAAAGGAGGAAACCCATGTATGAAAGCAATACCTTCCGCATTGACCCGAAAACGGCCCAATGGGATGACTGGCGCTGGCAGATACGCCACGCGATCAAGGATATCGACACCGTCGAACAGTTGCTCGGCACCCGTTTCTCCCCGCAACAGCGGGCCGAACTGGAGGAGACCATCGCCCGTTTCCCGATGGCGATCACTCCCCACTATTTTTCCCTGATCGACCGCAACAACTTTGCCGAAGACCCGGTCTTCCGCCAGTCGGTGCCCAACCGGGCCGAGTTGCAGGTGGGCCATTACGAATCATCCGACCCCCTGGCCGAAGACAAGGACAGCCCGGTGCCGGGCATTACCCACCGCTATCCCGACCGGGTGCTGTTCCACGTTTCCAACCTCTGCGCCATGTACTGCCGCCACTGCACCCGCAAACGCAAGGTCGGGGACGTGGATTCGATCCCGGACAAAAAGACCCTCCAGGCCGGCCTCGACTACATCCGCCGCACTCCGGTGGTACGGGACGTGCTGCTTTCGGGCGGCGATCCCTTCCTCCTGAGCGATGATCTCCTGGATTGGCTGCTCACCGAACTGCACGCGATCGAGCATGTGGAGGTGGTGCGAATCGGCACCCGCACCCCGGTGGTACTGCCCCAGCGGATCACCGACGAGCTGGTGGCCATGCTCAAAAAGCATCAGCCCCTGTGGATCAACACCCACTTCAATCATCCCCGGGAGATCACCGGCCGTTCCCGTAAGGCTCTGGCCAAGCTGGCCGACGCCGGCATTCCCCTGGGCAATCAATCGGTGCTCCTGGCCGGGGTCAACGATTGCCCGCGGGTGATCAAGCGGCTGGTTCACAAACTGGTGGCCAACCGGGTGCGGCCCTATTATCTCTATCAGTGCGATCTTTCGGAAGGGCTGGCCAGCTTCCGCACCCCGGTGGGTAAGGGAATCGAAATCATCGAGCATCTCATCGGCCACACCAGCGGCTTTGCGGTGCCGACCTATGTGATCGACGCCCCGGGCGGGGGCGGCAAAATCCCGGTAATGCCCAACTACCTGATCTCCTGGTCCACCAACAAGGTAGTGCTGCGCAACTTTGAAGGGGTGATCACCACCTACAAGGAACCGGACTCCTACAAGCCCTTTTTCTGCGACCGCAACTGCGACGACTGCCATCTCGACCTGCCCCTGGAAAGCAACGACGATCCGGAACGGACCGTGGGCATTTCCGGGCTCCTGGCCGACTACGAGGAGGCCATCACCTTGACCCCGGAAAAGACCGAACGAATGGAACGGCGGGAAGATGGCTGATCTCACCTGCACCCTGGGAAACTCCCTGATTCAACACGGCCGGGAGAATGACCGGGTCTATCTGATGGATTTGGCCGACACCGACCTGCCCGGCCTACTGACGGAAGTCGATGAACTGGCTGGCCGCCATCGCTACGGCAAAATCTTCGCCAAGGTCCGGGCCGGCTGGAAGGAAGAATTCATCCGGCGGGGTTATCGTCTGGAGGCCGAGGCGCCCGGCTTATATCCTGGCGGGCCGGTCGGAGCGGGGCGTGAAAACGGCTTATTCCTGGGCAAATTCCTCGACCCCGACCGGGCGACCGACCACGAACAGACGGAGATGGCGGCAATTCTCAAGCTGGCCCGGGAGCAGGGGGAAAACGCCGCCGGCCGGAAAAAGCCTCTGACCGGCGATCATTATCTGTTGCGAAAATGCACCCCCGCCGATTGCCCGGAAATGGCCGCCCTTTTTGGCCGGGTCTTTGCCTCCTACCCTTTTCCGGTGGCTGATCCCGCTTTTCTGGCCCAAGGCATGGAGTCGGTGCTTTACTACGGGGCCTGGCGACAGGGACGGCTGGCGGCCATCGCCTCGGCGGAACTGGCCTTGGGCAAGCAAAATGCGGAGATGACCGACTTTGCCACCGCCCAGGAAGATCGCGGTCAAGGACTGGCCGCTTTACTTCTGGCCGGCCTGGAAAAGGAAGCGGCCGCTCTCGGTATCCGGGTCGCTTACACCATTGCCCGGGCCAAGTCGGCCGCCATCAACATCACTTTTGCCCGGGCCGGTTACTCGTTTAACGGCGCCCTGATCAACAACACCCAGATCTGCGGCCGCCTGGAGAGCATGAACGTCTGGTCCAAACCCCTGTAACCAAGCCCTTTCATATTAGTTGGCGCGGAGCACCGCCTCCACCCGTCGATTCTGCTGACGGCCGAAATCAGTGGCGTTATCGGCCAACGGATTGCTCAAACCAAAGCCCTTGGAGGTCAGACGGCTAGCGGCAACCCCGTGCTGTTCCACCAGATAGCGAACCACGCTGGCCGCCCGCCGTTCGGAGAGTTTCTGATTGTAGGCCGCTGTTCCGATATTGCAGGTGTGACCCTCAATGCTCACCGTAATTCCCGGATATTCCTTAAGGTACTTGGCAAAGCGAGCCAGGGCGTCGTGGTCGGTGGGACGAATATCGGACTTGTCGAAATCAAATTCCACCTGGAGGCGTACCACCACCGGCTGGGGAGTCGGGGCAGCCACGGTTTCCCGGGCCTTGGCCGGGGTCGCAATCGCCTTGGGCTGGCCCTTTTCCAGGAAAACAGTGGTGACGAAGTCAGCCAGGGCTGTGCCGGAAAGCAGCTGATCGCCCTGGCTGACAAAGCCGCAGCCCACGGTCTTGGCAATACTCTCCATCAGTTTACCGCCCTCCGGGGAATCCCCCACCATTACCGGGTAAACGCAAAGCCGGTCGCCGTAGCTCGCCTTAAGGCCGGCGGCAGCGGCCTTTACCTCAGCGGCCGATTCCACCTCGCCGTCGGAAAAGACGATCAGGGCGATCTTGCCGCTGCTCTTGGCCAGGTCATCCCCGGCCTGGTTCAGGGATTTGGCCAGCGGGGTCACCCCGGCCGGCTCGGTGACCTGGGTCAGCGCCGCCCCGAAATCCGCCCGCTTGTAAGTCTTCATCCCATAAAGAATGACATTGTTGTCATGGCCGTTGCTCAACCCCACCGGCCCGAAGACCCGCAACCCGCCCTGCCAACCCAATTCCGGCACGGTCGCGTTCAGGGCCTTGATCAACCCCTTGCTCACCTCGAATTTGGTGCCCACCGTATAGGGCTTGGCCATCGAGGAGGATGAATCCATGATCACCAGGAAATTGTCCACCTTGCGGACATACTCGCCGGCCGTGGTCTTGCCGGTCAAATCCTGGGCGGAGACCGGGGTAAAAGGAGTCCGCACCTTGGGGGCGCAGGCACCCAGGGCCAGGAGCAGGCCCGCCGCCAACAGAGTTATCGTTAAGAGAAATTGTTTTCCGACCAATTGTTTCTTCATTTTGCCTTCCTCTTGATTGAGTAATTTATCACGACTGGCAAGAAAGCGAACTCAGGCCGCTTTCTGCTCGACCATATGCATATGAATATCCCGTTGCGGGAAGGGAATGACCACCCCGGCCCGGTCGAAATCCTGTTTGATCTTTTCGATCAGGGCAAAGCGCACATCCCAGTATTCATCGGTCTTGACCCAGGGACGGGCCACGATGTTGACGCTGGAATCAGCCAGTTCGGCCACCGCGATCACCGGCTCCGGCGCCGCCAGAATCCGCGATTCCGCCGCCAGGGCGGCCCGGATGATCTCCTTGCTCTTGGCCAGATCGTCGCCGTAACTGACCCCGAAGGTCAGATCCAGACGACGGGTGGGATTGGCGGTTACATTGGTGATCACCCCGCCCATGATAGCGCTGTTGGGAACCACGATTTTCTGGTTGTCGGGGGTGGCCAATTCGGTATGAAAAATGGAGATTTCCTTGACCGAACCGCTCACCCCGCCGGCAATGACAAAATCACCGACCTTAAAGGGCCGAAAGAGAATGAGCATCACCCCGGAGGAAAAATTGCCCAGGGAATCCTTGAGGGCCAAGGCC
This sequence comes from Desulfobulbaceae bacterium UBA5628, assembly GCA_002421565.1. Classification (GTDB taxonomy): domain Bacteria; phylum Desulfobacterota; class Desulfobulbia; order Desulfobulbales; family Desulfurivibrionaceae; genus UBA5628. The sequence continues at coordinate 5,344 of DIKC01000186.1, forward strand.
ACCGCCAGGCCGGCGGCGCCGAACACCGCCAGCAGGGAGGCGGTCTGCACCCCCAGACGATTGAGGGCGGCAATTACCACCACCACCAGCAGGGCGTAATAGACAATCTTCTCAAGAAAGCTGATCAGGGTTTCGTCCAGCCGCCGTCGCCGCAAGGAACGGGACAAGGTTCCCGCCAACCAGACCGCGAGCCAGCGGCCGACGACAAAAATAAGCAGAGCGACAACCACGTTAAGCAGATAAAAAACTCCCAAGTCCAGATAACCGTTTATGTTTTCCATCTTTCACCCCTGATGATCTCGCCGTTGCGGGGAAGCGCCATGCCCCGCCCGATTTGATTCCAGAATAGCAGAAAAAAAGCGGGACGGCAAAAAATTACCGTCCCGCCAGTCAAAAGGCAGCAATTATGGGGCCTGGTAACGCTTAAAAGCCGAAATCCTCCAGCATTTTATTGACCGTATCCTGATCGAGCGGTCCTTCCTGGGCCGCCTCGGTCATGTTGCGGAGATAACGATCCACGTCATCCTGAGCCAGACGCTTGCTCTCTTCCGGAGTGATGGTGGCGTTGCGCTCTTTGTTTTTGAGCTGGGAGCCAAAGGAGACCACGAGCGAGAGCAACTGGAACTGGAAGTCGGAAAGGAGCTTGATGATCTTGAGAATTTGCTGGCCGGAAAGGTCCTGAAAACTCAAGGCCTCGGTGATCCGGGTGACATCATCATAGATGTTGCTGGCCACCCCGAAAGCGCTTTCGATCTTTTTGAAGACGTCTTCCTGATCGGCCCGGCTCATCCCGTTGGAGACCGACCGGCAAGCGCCGGCCCCCATGGCCTGAATCTCTGGGGTCAGTTCATTGACCAGTACCAGGGCCGCGTCAATGGCAAGACGGGCCTCGGCCAAATCGCCGCCATCGGCCGGAGCCGGAGCGTACTCATCCTCATCGGCTTCCGGGGCGGCTTCCGGGACGGCCGCAACCTCCTCGATCGGCGGTACCTCCAGGGGCAGGGAGGAATCAAGGAAAATGCCGCCGATATTCTCCTCCATCTTGGTCAGCAGGTTCTTGATTTTCTTCTCGGAACAAGAACCGCGCAGGGCCTCCAGGACATCGGCCAGGGGGACGGTGTAAAAATTATCGCTGTCCGCTTCCAGCTCGTTTACCTTAACGCTGATCGCCTCGACAAAGGCGGGATAATCGAAAATCTCCTCCGCTTGCTGGCGGGCCATGCTGATGTGGCTTTTGACCGTTTCATTGGTGCACAACTCATAAATGGTCTGAAAAATCACATCGAGCGGAAAGAGATAACGGCGGCCGGCCGGAGCGGCTTCCGGGGCGGCCTCGGGCTCGGTCGGGGCAGCTGGGGCCGCAAAGGCGGCGCTTTCCATATTCCCCAACAGTTCTCCGGCCAGCCCAAGCTCTTCGCTCAAGCGGGCGATCTTAGCGGTCACCGCCCCGGCGTCAGTGGCGTCGGCCAGATCGACCACTTCTTCCCGGCCCGCATCACCGCCGCCATCGCCGGTGGCGGCAAAGGCGGGATGATCCTTGAGTTCGGCCAGCAAATCCTTGACGTTATCGGTCTGGTCCTGAACCTTTTCCACATGATCCATGATCTCCATGGTGGCCCGCTCGGTCATGGAGACGATGTCGCGCAACTGGTTCTTGGCGTCCTCGATTTTTTCCCCGGCCTCGTCCAGTTCGGCCCGCTTGATCTTGCGGTCCTCCATCGGCAGGTCCATCATGGTGGAGCTGAGGCTTTTGGCCAGATTGCCGATGTCCTTGTAGATATCGGCGGAGACCTGGCGGTAAAAATCATCGCCGCCGAGAGCGGCCGGCGTTTCCGTCGGCTGGGCCGGAGGAGCGGCGGGCGGCGGCAAGGCGCGGC
>DIKC01000046.1 GCA_002421565.1 Desulfobulbaceae bacterium UBA5628
CGGGACAAAACGGGAATCGCTGGCTCCAAGCCAAGGCCGACGCCCTACGTGAGCAGAAAAAGGGCCTGATGCAACAACTGTTGACCGGCAAGAAACGGGTGAAGGGGTAAGAGCCTATGCCAGCGGATGCGGTCTATATCTTTCTGGACGAGGGTGGGAATTTTGACTTTTCCGGCAAGGGCACAAAATACTTCACCCTGACCAGTGTGCTCAAGCGGCGTCCGTTCAATATGTATAGTCAGTTGACCGAGCTGCGCTTCGATTTGATCGAAAGCGGTCTCGATATGGAATACTTCCATGCCTCAGAGGATCGGCAACCGGTTCGTAATCAGGTTTTCGAGGTTATCAAGACCAATGCCGGCCGCTTGCAGGTAGACAGCGTTGTGGTGGAAAAACGGAAAACCGGCCCGGCTCCGCGGCCACCGGAGAAGTTCTATCCGCGTATGCTTGGTTATCTCCTGAAGTATGTGGTGGGGAGCATCGGGGATGATTATTCGGAGCTGATTGTCATTACCGACGCAATCCCCATTGAAAAGAAACGGAAGGTGATTGAGAAGGCGGTGAAGCAAACACTCAGCAGCATGTTGCCGGATGGTGTGAAATACCGGGTGCTGCATCACTCAAGCAAATCGTCGAGCAGTCTGCAGGTAGCGGATTACCTCAACTGGGCGATTTTCAGGGCGTGGGAGCGGGGGGATCGGCGAAGTCTGGAACTGGTGGCGGGGATGGTACGCAGTCAGTTTGATATCTTCAGGAGCGGGGTAACATACTACTACTGATGACTAGAAAAATGACCGCTCCGACTACCCTCTTGCGAGGGAGAGCCCCATGGGCTCTTGTCATCGGAGCGGAACCTTTCTTTTCTTTACGGAATCAGGCTAACAGTAAACTACGGTATTTTGCAAACAAAAAATATACACGGGGCTGATATGCAACTCTCCTACCTCGAAGACTGCGACTCCAAAATCCCGGCGATTCAGGTGCTCTGTGCTCTGGGCTGGCAGTATCTGGGACGGGACGAGGCGGTGAAGCTCCGCGACGGGCGGCTGGATCAGGTGGTGCTGACCGGGGTGCTCAAGCCGTGGCTTGCGGCCAATGCCCGTTTCGAGGCCAAGGGAGTGCAACAGTCTTTTTCGGAGGCGAATATCGCCGAGGCGATCCGGCGGCTGACCGACGAGCCCTTTGACGGATTGGTGCGGACCAACGAGAAAATCTATCACCTACTTGCCCTTGGCACCAGCCTGGAACAGGCAGTGGAGGGCGACCGCAAGGGGCGTTCATTGCACTACCTCGACTGGAAGAACTGGCGAAATAACATTTTCCACGTCTCCGACGAGTTCGTGGTGGAGCGGGCCAAGTCCCACGATACCGCCCGGCCCGATCTGGTGCTTTTCGTCAACGGCATTCCCCTGGTGGTCATCGAGTGCAAGCGACGCGACAAGGACAAGGCTGCGGGCGAGAAGCAGATCGATATCGCCATCGAGCAGATGCTCCGCAACCAGCGGCCCGACTATCTTCCCCATCTCTTCCAGTACGCCCAACTGCTCTTGGGCACCAGCGTCAACGAGATCCGTTACGGGGCGGTGGGAACCCCGAAAAAGTTCTGGTCGGTCTGGGAGGAGGGCGGCGATCACGAAGCAAACGCGGCGGCGGTGCGGCGTATCGCCAACCAGGTGCCAACCTTTGAGGTGCGTAACCGGCTCTTTACCCCCATTGCAGAAAGGGAAGCGGTGCCCTTGGCCGATGCCCGGCGCTATTTCGAGGAGCTGTGGACCGGGGGCGAGCGGCTGCCAACGGCCCAGGATCGGACCCTGTGGGCCTTGCTGCGGCCCGAGCGTTTGCTGGACCTGGCCTACGGTTTTACGGTTTTCGATGCCGGGGTGCGCAAGGTCGCCCGCTATCAGCAGTTCTTCGCGGTCAAGGAGACCATCGAGCGGGTGGCCACCCTGCGCGAGGGAAAACGTCGCGGTGGGGTAGTCTGGCACACCACCGGTAGCGGCAAGTCGCTGACCATGGTGATGCTGGCCAAGGCCCTGGCCCTGCATCCGGCCATCCCCAACCCGAGGGTGATCATCGTCACTGATCGCGTTGACCTCGATGACCAGATATGGCGCACCTTCGAGGCCTGCGGCAAATCGGCCGCCAAGGCCGCCACCGGCGAACACCTGGTGCGGCTCATCACCGAGGGCAAGGCCAGCGTGGTGACCACCATCATCAACAAGTTCCAGACCGTGCGCGGCAAGCACGGGGTGCGGGATGAAAGCCCCAATATCTTCGTGCTGGTGGACGAGAGCCATCGCTCCAACTACGGCGCCATCGCGGCCCAGATGCGGCGGGTTTTCCCCAATGCATGCTATCTGGGTTTCACCGGCACCCCGCTTTTGAAAAAAGAGAAGGAGACCGCCCGCAAGTTCGGGGGCTTCATCCATTCCTACACCATGCGCGAGGCGGTGGCGGACAAGGCCGTTTTGCCCCTGCTCTATGAGGGCCGGATGGCGCTCCTCACCCAGGATCGGGAGGCCATGCAGAAGTGGTTCGAGCGGATCACCGCCAATCTCTCCCAGGCCCAGAAAGCGGATCTCAAGCGTAAGATGGCCGATGTGGGGGCGGTGGAAAAGGCCGAGCAGCGGATCAAAATGATCGCTTTCGACATCTCCACCCACTACGTCGATAATTTCCAGGGGACGGGATTCAAGGCGCAACTTGCCGCTGATAGCCGCCACAGCGCCATCTTCTATCGCAAGTTCCTTAAAGAGTTCGGTCTAGTGGAGGCCGAGGTGGTGATGAGCCAGCCCGACACCCGCAAGGGGCAGGAATCGGTAGCCGAAGATGATACCCCCGAGGTCGTCCGGTTTTGGCAGGAAATGTTGGAGCGATTCGGTTCGGAGGAGCGCTACGTTAAAGAGTTGTTGGCATCCTTCGGCCGCGAGGACGGGGTGGAAATCCTGATCGTGGTTGATAAGCTGCTCACCGGCTTCGACGAGCCCCGCAACACGGTGCTCTATATCGATAAAAGTCTTCAGGAGCACAATATCCTCCAGGCCATCGCCCGGGTGAACCGGCTCTATCAGGGCAAGGAATTCGGCTACATCATCGACTACCGGGGGGTGCTGGGCCGGTTGAATGAGGCGATGAATACCTATGACGCCTTGGGCGGCTTTGATGCCGAGGACGTGGACCTTACCGGCTCGGTTATCGACACCCGCGAGGAAGTGGCCAAGCTCCCGCAGCGGCATTCCGATTTGTGGGCGGTGTTCAAGGAATTGACCAACAAGAAGGACGTGGAGGCTTTCGAGGTCCACCTGGCCCCGGAGGACAAACGCCAGGAGTTTTACGAGGCCTTGCGGGAGTACCAGAAGACCCTGACCGTGGCGCTGGCCACCGAGCATTTTTACGACGAAACCCCGGAAGCCCGGATCAAGACCTACAAGGACGACCTGAAGTTTTTCCGCGGTCTGCGGGCCTCGGTGCAGCAACGCTACGCCGAAGCTATTGACTACAGCCAGTACGAGAAGCAGATCCGCAAGGTGATGGACAGCCATATCCAGTCGCCGGACGTGGAGGTGGTTACCGATCTGGTCAACATCTTCGACGTTGAGGCTTTCGACAAGGTGGTGGAAGAAAAGGTGGGAACGGCGGCCAAGGCCGACACCATCGCCAGCCGGACGGTCAAGACCATCCGGGAAAAGATGGACGAAGACCCGGTCTTCTATAAAAAATTCGCCGACCTGGTGCAGCAGGCCATCGACGACTACCGGGCCAGGCGGATCAGTGATGCCGAGTACCTGCGGTTGGTCAGCGAGTATATGGCCACCGTCCGGCGTGGCCATGATCGGGAGTTGCCCAAGGAACTGACTTACCACACCGAGGCCCCCGCCTATTATGGAATTTTGGGGGAATCTCTTGGCGAGTACCGTACCAGCGCGGATGAGCGGAAAGAGCTGGCCACGGAAATGGCGCTGGCGATCCAGAAGATCGTTGATGCCCGCAAGAAGCGCGATTGGCCGAGTATGGAGGATGTCATTAAGGCCATGCAGAATGATATTGACGATTATCTTTTCGACTTAGAGAGAAGCCGCGGTCTGAAGTTTCCTCCCGAGGAAATGGATGCGATCATCGAGCGTTGTATCGCGGTGGCAAAGAAGTTGGCCGGTTATGACATGTGATAGAGTCCGCTGGGGCAGGATCGAAATCCCCTTTACCTGCAAATGGTCACCGCGCGAGACGCTGGCGATCAGCGTCCACCCGGATTTGCGCGTCGAGGTAAACGCACCGCTGGACACGCCGCCGGAAGTAATCCGGGAACGGGTGAATAAACGAGGGGCCTGGATTCGGAAGGCGTGGCGCGAATTTGAACTTTATCTCCCCAAGCAGCCTCCCCGCCGCTATGTGAGCGGCGAGACGCATCGTTACCTGGGGCGGCAGTACCGGTTGCGATGCGTCGAGGGCAATGAAGAGTCGGTCAAATGTCTGCGCGGCATTCTGTATGTCGTAAGCCGGACTGAGCCGGCCCCGGAGCGGGCCAAGATGCTGTTGGAAGGGTGGTATCGTGAACATGCTCGGCGGGTGTTTCGGGAGCGACTGGTTGAATGTTGCAAGCGCGCAACGGTGGAAGGAATCGAGAATAAGCCGCCGCTTTTCATCCGCAAGATGGTCAGCCGGTGGGGCAGTTGCTCCGGCAAAGGCAGGATCTATCTTAATTTGGAACTAATCAAGGCCTCAAGGGAGTGCATAGATTATGTAATCATGCACGAGCTTTGCCATTTAAAAGTACCTTCCCACGGCCCTCGATTTTGGCGCTTGATGGAAAAACTCATGCCAGATTACGAGGAACGGAAGAGAAAACTGAACCAGTTTGCCGATGTATAGTTTGCGGCAAAGCAGATTCATTCTGTCAATCAATGTCGATGGGCTCTTCTGCTTCGGTGGATTCGTCCGGGTCGGAATCTGGTTCCGGGTCGGCTCCCGCCAGTGGGGGGAGCCGGGGCTGGAGGTCGAGGGTTTCCGGTGATTCCAGTTTCTTTTGCAGGTTGGGGTCCAGTTCCTTGAGCTTACGGGCGGTGACCAGCACCCGGCTTTCCAGGGAGCCCATTGCCTTGTTGTAGGAATCCACCGCCCCGCTCAAGCCCCGCCGCACTGCCTGGAAATGGCCGACCATCACCGCGATCCGCTCGTAAAGCTGGCGGCCCAGCTCGCCGATTTTGTGGGCGTGTTCGGCGATCTGTTCCTGCCGCCAGCCGTAGGAAACCGCCCGCAGGAGGGCGATCAGGGTGGTGGGGGTGGCGAGAATCACCCGTTGGTTGACCCCGAATTCGATCAATTCCGGGTCTTGCTCCAGGGCGGCGCTGAAAAAATTCTCGCCGGGCAGGAACAGGACCACGAATTCCGGGGTGGGCTGGAATTGCTCCCAGTAGGCCTTGGCGGAAAGTTGGGTCAGGTGGGTGCGGATCTGGCGGGCGTGTTCCCGCATTTTGGCCCGCCGCACCTCTTCGTCCGGGCTTTCGATCGCCTCCAGGTAGGCGGAAAGGGCGGCCTTGGAATCGACCACGATCTGCTTGTGATTGGGCAGTTTGATCACCAGATCGGGTCGTAAACGGCTGTCCGCCCCGGCTGCCGATTCCTGCTCGACAAAATCGCAGTATTGCACCATCCCGGCCATTTCCACCACCCGCCGCAACTGGATTTCTCCCCAGCGGCCCCGGACATTGGGGGTGCGCAGAGCGCGGACCAGATTGGCGGTCTCGCCCTGCAAGCGAATCTGGCCGGTGGCCAGGGATTTGACCTGCTCGCTGAGGCCGGAGTAGGCCTCGATCCGTTCCTTTTCCACCTGCCGGAGCTGGTCGTCCACCTTTTTGAGCGATTCCCGCAGCGGCTGCACCAACTCCTGGATCGCCTGCCGCCGCTGTTCCAGGTCGCCACCGGCCTTTTCCTGCAAGCGGCCGAAGGTGGCCTTGGCCAGTTCCAGGAAGGATTTGCTGTTCTGTTGGAAAATATCGCCGGAAAGGGCCTTGAAGGTGTCGGTCAGCTCCTGGCGGGCCGCCATCAGCAGGGCCTGTTTTTCCTCGCTGATTTTGCGTTCGCCGGCCAGGCTGGTGGTCAGTTCCGCCACCCTGGCGGTAAGATCGCGGTTTTCCGCCTGCAAGCGGGCGACCAGCTCACCGGCCTGGCGGGCCTCTTCCTGGAGGGCGGCCAGGCGTTGCTCCCTGGTCTGCAACCGTTCCTGGCCGAGGGACTGTTCCGCCGCCAGGGCCGCCGTTGCCAGGGCCGCCTGCTGGGCCGTCCGGTTGCGCCAGTAAAGCGAGGCCTAGACGATCCCCGCCGCCAGACCGCCGATGGCGGCGATTATCAGATGGATTGATAGAGACATGGGCGAGAGGATACCATATCCGGCCGTAGCATTGCCAGGCGGTTCTTTTACTGGTCTTGCCCGGGTGGTTATGCTAAAGAACAGCGATGCAGGAACTGCTCTTGTTTTTTACCCGTTATCCGGTGGCGGGCCGGGTCAAGACCCGTTTGATTCCGGCCTTGGGCGCGGCCGGAGCGGCCGAGCTGCAGCGCCGCTTGAGCGAGCGAACCGGCGAACAACTGCGGGTAGCGGCGGACCGACGGTCGGCGGGTTGGGAGATTCGCTACACCGGCGGCAACCGTAGTTTGGTTTCCGCCTGGCTGCCCGGCGCCCACCGTTATCGTCCCCAGGGCGGGGGTGATCTGGGGGCTCGCCTGGCCCGCGCCTTTAGCGCCGGTCTGGCGGCGGCTTACGACCGAATCGTGGTGGTGGGCGGGGATTGCCCCGGCCTGACCGCGTCGCATCTGGTCGATGCCCTGGAGCGGCTGGCCGATCACGATCTGGTGCTGGGGCCGGCTGTGG
>DIKC01000177.1 GCA_002421565.1 Desulfobulbaceae bacterium UBA5628
TGGTCTTGCCCAGGCCCACCTCGTCTGCCAGAAGATAGCGCACGCGATCATTGGCTATGGCGCGGGGCAGTGCCCGGATCTGGTGCGGTAGCGGGATGACGGAGGATTCGATGGGCGCCAGCAACTTGTATTAAAAATTTATAAAAATTATTCTAAACCACCATCCGTTCTTTTTCCTCAGGTGTTATTTGTTCCCCATGCGCAGCATCACCAACTCGTCATCCAGGCCGTGGCGCAAAAGGTCCAGGCGGGGAGACCCCGCCAGCAAGTTCTCCGCAGCTACCTGCTTGATGCGAAAAGGAAACAGGCTCGTACTCCCGGCCAGTTCTTTCAATGGCGCGCATCCGCTGGAGCGCGTATGTAAAGACGCTTCAATCAACCACGCGGCAATTTGGGGATCATCAACGTACACAGATAGCTCCTGGTGGTAAACTCCTTTTGTTCCCGTTTCGCTGAGCACGCCCCAGTCAATGCAGGAGCGCAGCACGCGGCGGGCCGCCCGGGACACCGTCTCCCGTTCCCCGTATTGCTCCCGCATCCGCTGCTGGACGTGCGCCGCGGCCGCGGATCCCTGGAGCTTTAAAAAGCGGCCGGTGTAGCTCGCCACAGCCGCCCAAAACGGATAGACGGCCATGACCATCCCCCAATGGACAGCGATCCGGTCCGTTCCGGAAAGGCGTTTCAGCAGTTCCAGTCCGTCGGTTCGCAGGGCCTCGAGTTCGTGCGGGACATTGCGCCAGACCTTCATTAGAATTGTAATAACCTTCTCGCGGTTGCCGCGCCCGGCCTTGCCGCCGATGGACACCTTATCTTTTAGAAGTTCCTGCAAAGCGTCATTGATGGCGGATCTATCGTTGCCGGCCAGGACGAGGTTGACGGTTTTTTCCAGCCACTCCAGGCGGACTCGCTGACTAAAGCCGATTTGATTCGGTCTGCTGTTCATGTGCTCTTCCTTTCGATTTGGATAAGAGGGACGATCAGCTCCTCGACGGAAATACCGCCGTGGCTGACAATACGTTCTCCCTCGCGGACAAATGCCTGCCGGGCCGGAGCAACAAGAGGAAGGAAGGTATCCGGGAGGCCTGCCGGCGGCCATGCTATAGCAGCCGGAAAACGATCCTTTACCTTATCTCGAAGCATCGTGTCGGAATAGATACGGACCCGTTCACCGCGCAGGTCGGCGACCGCCCCTTCCGCGGGACGGCCGCAGCCTTCAGCTTCAATATTGCCGTGGTCGGAAGTCAGGAAAACGCGGAAGCCCCGGTCCAGCAGCAGGTCCAGGAGCGCAGCCAGGTACGGCTGCCGGGCCCACTGGCGTACTTGATTATACATGCCTGCGGCTCCCAGCTCCATCCCGTGCATAATTTTGTCCACCTTGTCGATAACCAGTCCGGCAACCCTCGCCCTGGGGCGGGAGAGCAGTTCTTCGACAGGATCCAGGCTGCCGTCGCCCAACCCTTTGGCATATACGACTTCGTTCGGCGCGAGCGCTTGATCGGCCCAGAACTGCGCCCACAGGGCCGGTTCCCTGTCCGTACTCCGGATGCTGTCCGGGAAAAAGATGGGCGGCCTGCCGGCAAAGGCGGCCTGGCGCGAGACCGGAGTGATCGATGGAATCCAGGCGAATACGGCGTTTTCACGGAAACGGAGATTGGGTTGACGCGCGGCCAGCGCCTCACGAACGACAATCCACTGGTCGAGGGAAAGCCCGTCCACCAGGAGCAAAGCAAGCTTCGCCGGTGGCGGCGAGGTCTGAATGTTGAGCAATGAGTGGGCCAGAAAGCGGGGGATATGGTGAAGCATTACCGGCGGAGCGGCCGGAAGGTTGATCAGTCCGGCATAACGCTTCCGAACCCAGGCGGTGAACCGCTCATCGACGGCCCGGGTGAGCGCCTGCAACCGGCTCGAAACGCCGTTCATTTCACTCAGTCCCCCGTCCTCGTTGCTCATCACTTTCATTTGCGCCCAACCATGGGCGAAGTGGAGCCATTCACCGTGTCTGGCGCCTTCGGCCGGAACGGAGGATTGAAGACTTTCGACAAGTTTAGTTAAGCGACGAAGCCTGTCTTCAGCCTGAGCGGTTCGAACACCGACGCTCACCCAGGCATTGGCAAGCGTATCCGCGTTCTCGTGGGGTACGGAATGTAGAAGCCCTTCGAGGAACAGATTGTCGATGTAAACCCGGACGTCCTGGTGATCAAAGGGCAGATCGAGGGGGCCGTCGATGGCCGGGCCATACGGCTTCTCAGTTTCACGCAGTTCCGGTTCCCCTTCGGCCGCCACCCGGTCGAGAAAGACCGGCCAGCGCTCCTGCAGAAACGCAAAGAATGCTTCCCGGTCCGGGACGAGGACTTCCAGCGGCCATTCGTCAAAGGCGTTGTTCTGGCGCAGAAGCTGGATGAACCGTTCGTCGAGCATAGCCGGGACGCGTTGTCCGCGGTAATGCCGGCGGAGAAGCACGCGGAGCAGGCCGGCCGGCTGCTTGATGAGCTCGGGCGCAATCCCGAAGACGTGCCGGA
>DIKC01000096.1:0-324 GCA_002421565.1 Desulfobulbaceae bacterium UBA5628
GGGGGTGCGCCGTAGCCGCCGCCAGCCGGCTTGGCCGCCTCAACCGAAGGCGTTCCACCGATCTGGCTGTAGATGGTCAAGAAGCCCAACATTGCTACCACGATCACGATCAAAGTCAACTGTGGTGTTTTCATGGTCCTCTCCTTTTGTTTAATTTTACGCTATCCTTACGCCCAACCGGCGCTTAGGCTTTCTCGATTACGAAAACGATCTTGTTGCCTTCCTTGGTCTGCTCCAGCAGTTCGTTGCCGGCCTGCTCCACCATCTGGATGATGGTTTCCGCCGAAGAGGGGTTGTCGAAGATCATCTTCATGGTTTCGCCGG
>DIKC01000096.1:382-12437 GCA_002421565.1 Desulfobulbaceae bacterium UBA5628
TTTGGTGAATTTCATTTCAGCCATTTTCTTACATCCTCCTGATCATGTGATACGTTAATAAAAGGCCTTATTAAAGCGCCTGCTTTTATTATACCCTAAAAGGCCGCCATTTCCTTAGCCATTTTTCGGTCGGTCCACCAATTGAAGAACTTTACTCCAAAGAACGCGCCGGTAACCATCCCGAGCCCGAACAACCAGCCGCCTGGATTGCCGCCCGCCGCCCCGATGAAAAAGGCGCCGATATTGCAACCCAGGCCGGGCCGGGAACCGATCCCCATCAACAGCCCGCCACCAAGCCCCCAAACGATCAATTCGCCGGAAGGAATCTTGAATTTAAACTCTCCCTGCACCAGGGAGAGGATCATGGCCCCGAAGATGATCCCGATCGACATCCAGAGAGCCGGGTTCCGCCATAGCTCCGGCAGGCCGTTGATAACGCCAAAAAATACGCTATCACGAACATTTATCCCTACTTTTTCCATGACCCAGCCGGCGAACTGCGCCTCCTGGGTGGTGATGTACCAGTAACCCGGATCAAAGACCTTACCGAAGGTGCCGACATCGCCGGTATGGCCGAGCCGAATAAGCAGTTCGCCGAAATTTTCGATCCCGAATTTATTCTGCATCCCCTTCATGACGAAGATATGGAGCCCGGCAGTGATACCGATCAGTACTCCCATCAAGGTGGTTCGCTTGGAAGCGGTGATCATCGCCCACAGACCGTCAAAATGCACCCCCAAACCGCTAACCGGCAAGGCAGCGCCGGGGTTTTTCTTGTTTTCCCGTTCACGTTTTTTAATGAACCCTTTTCGCATATAAGCGGCGTAAATCACCACCATCAAAAGCAAAGCCGGGATGATCGCATTGACCAGCATGTCGCCGACAAAATATTTGCTCACCCCGGGCAGCGAGGCAAAGGGCTCCAAGTCGGAGAGCTGAAAGCCGTGCAGATCGAAGATATAACCGGTCATGAAATAGTCAAACCAGCTATTGACCTTATCCTGCGGCAGCCAGGCGGCCTTGGACGCGGCCGAATCGATCCAGGACTGGGGCACCATTTTGGTGAATGGTCCGCCAGCGATGACGAAAATCGCCTGGCCGAAGGATATCCCCATAATCGATAAAATCGAGGTGCCGTTACCTTCACCGATCTTGTACAGCGATCCGGAGGCGCACCCCCCGGCCAGCACCATCCCCACCCCAAAGATGCATCCGGAGATCAGGGTGTGCCAGCCGGACGGAGCGGCGTGAAAGGTACTCATCCCGGTGGCCATCAGCAGGGCCTGAATAAAGCTGAAAAAGATCAGAGCCACCAGAATCCCCACCGCCATTCGCGGCACCCCGGCCGCGAACAGATCCCGCGAGGCCGAGGCAAAACAAAACCGGCCGTACTGCAACATCATTCCATAGGCGATCCCGAACCAGATGTACACGTTGATATACATGTAATACTGATGAGCCCCGGCATACAAGAGCGAAATCAGCAGCATGGCGCCGATCACGAGGTATGCCTTCAACGCGTTCTTTTTCTCTTCCATTCTTCCTCCCCCGAGTTGAATTTTAAAAGCTTGAAAAACCTCCGACACTTTTCCGCCGTACCCCCAGGCACGGCGTTTTTTATTAGGAATAGAATCTGAACCAGAATTCATAATGCGAAAATTCGCATGGATTAAAATCCTATAAAGGGTTGCCGGACGGATGTCAAGCGCAAAAAGAACCCGCGCCAACGGCGGCATCCACCCACAAAAACTTGCGAGGCCGCTGTTTGCCCCAAATCATGGTTGGAGGAGTTCCGGGCCATGATGAACGACCACAAAGGTCTGGTGGAGAAAAACCTCGCTGTTGCCGGCAAACTCTTTTTTAAACGGCAAAGCGGCCAGTTCCGCCGCCATTGCCGGCGGCAATTCCGGCCGGGTCGCGCTGCTGATCACCACCATCGTCCGGGGCGAGACAGCCTCAGCCGCCTGCCGGTAAAAGGCCGGGGTGGGGAATTCCCAGGTGAAGCGAAGGGGAGAAATATCAACTCCTTCCGGCCGCTTTCCAGTAACTGCATGAGGGTGATAAAGTAATTGCTTGCGGGTAAAAATATCAAGCAGGGGCAGCGCCACCCGCCCATCCAGCACCGGCTCGGCGGCGGGAACGATAATGACCGCGGCCCGATCGACGGCCAGGCGATCCAGATAGGCCCCGGCTGCCCGCAGGTTGCTCTCCCCCATGCTTTGCAGAAAGGGCCGAAAAGCGCCCCAGGCCAAGAGCAGGGAGGGAACCACCACCGCCAGCACCAGATGACGGCGAACCCGGCGATCACTGATCCCCTGCAACCCGTAAGCGGCCAACAGCGCGATCAGGGGAAAAAGGGGCAGGGTGTAACGAATGCGGCGGATTCCCAGCAAGCCCAGAAGCAGAATCAGCAAAAAAGCAAGGGCCAACCAGCGCCAATCCCGCCGCCGCCAAGCCCGAAAGGCGGAGTAAAGCAGGGCCGCGGTGATCAGGGGATGGGTCTGGAAAAGAAAGGTGGAAATCAGGCTTTCCCCCCAGCGTTGCAAACCCGGCCGCTGATAGCCGACCAGCAGTTCCATCTGGGCGGCCATTACCTCCCAATGACTGAACAGCCAGGGGATGAGCAGGAGCAGGGCGATAATCCCGATCCACAGCGCCCGGCCCAGCACCGGCCGACCCTGCTGCAACCGCCAGCCATTGCCGGCCGCTTGGGCAAAAGCCAGCAGCAACAGCGGCCCCAGACCGGCCAGAAGCAGCAGCCAGACGGAATATTTGACCAGCACTGCCGTCGCCAGGCTCGCCGCCGCCAACAAAATCCGCCAACCGCCGCCCCGGCTCAGAGCGCGATACCAGGTAACCATCGCCAGCAGCAGCATGGTCATGGTTCCGACATCCACCAGCAGCAACGGCACCTGACTGTAAAGAAAGGGAAAGCCGAGCAACAGGCAGCCAGCTGTCAGACCGGTTTCCTCGTCCCAGAGGTCGCGGCCGAGAAGCGCGACCAGGTAAACGCTCAAGGCGAAAAAGGCGGCGTTGGCCAGTTGCGCTACCAGGCGGACTTCTCCGAACAGGCTGAAAAGGAGGCCGTAACAGAAGGGGATCAGGGGCAGATCGGTCCAGGCGAAAATCTCGCGCCCCCATTCCCGCAAAAACCAGGCCACTCCCTGCTCCTTGAGGAATTTGGCCTGGATGAAATAGCGGGAGGCGTCCACGATCACCTCCGGCACCTCGACAAAGAGAAGGCTGCCGACAAAGGCGGCCAGGGCCGGAACCAGAGGATGACGGATGGACGGCAGGGAGGAACGGGCCAGCAGCCACAGCAGCGGCGACAAGAGGGCCAGGATCAGCCACAGGCGGCCGGGGGTGGCGGCCTCAAAAACCCAGGCCCAACTGGTCAGCCGGTTGTCGTCCAGTTCCCGGCCCAGGTAGAGAACCAGCGGGATCAACAGGGTAAGAAAGAGCAACCCCAGGTGGGTTTTTTCCTGTTCAAGATCAATTTTTTTCATGATTGATCCTGTTTTTCGCGCAATCGAGTTTGACAAGCGGCACCGCCGGAAAGATAATGGAACAACTTATCGGCTGAAACCGAGAAATATTGACCGGGAGGCAGGCATGGGCGCCCAAGAGGCCCGACTTAAGCTGCAGGTGGAAGGCATCGTCTGCACCGGCTGCGCCGCGGATATGGAAACCGTCCTTGGCGACGTTGACGGCATTTTCGAGGTTGCGGTCAGCTACGCCGACGGCACGGTGGCCGTGGTTTACGATCCGGAGGAGATCGACCAGGAGACGATCATCGCCAAGATCAACGGTTTCGGGATGAAGACCCGCTTGGCCGACCGCCCCTGAGCCGCCGGGCCGGACTCCCTGCCTGCCTGCCTGCCTGCCTGGTTCATGCCTGCCGGGCATCCTTCTCCGCCCCGGCTTCATGGTATTCCTCTTCGCTGTTCACCGCCCAGATCGCGCTTTTGTCCCGGCTGCCGGTGCGCGCCGCCGCCACCGCCGCCATGGCGGTCAGCATCGAATGATCCATGTTGTTGTAGCGATGCATGCCGTTGCGGCCGATCAGGAAAAGATTTTCCAGGCTGTCGCTGTAAGCGCGAATCCGGGCGAAACGGTGGTAGGCCCCGAAATAGGCCGGATAGGCCTTGGGTTGCCGGATCACCACCCCGTCCAGCACCGCCGCCGGATCGATGAAGCCGAGCCGGGCCAATTCCTCGGCCCCCAGTCGGCGCAGGGCCTGATCGTCCATCCGCCACAGATCGTCGCCTTCGTTACAAAAATACTCCAATCCCAGCCAGACCGTATTCGGATCCCGCACCAGATAGGGACTCCAGTTGTTGAACACCTGCAAACGGCCCAGACGGACATCCTCTTCCTGGATATAGATCCAATTGTCCGGAATCGTCGTAGCCCCCGGCTCCGGGCCAGGCCCGGTCCCTTTTGCCAAGCGCAGATTCCGCACCAGCAGACCGACGGTGATGAAATCGCGATAAGCCAGACCGGCGGCGATCTCCCGCACCTCGGCCGGGGCCTGGTCAAGGGCGGCGATCAGCTCCCGCACCGGCATCGAGGAAAAGACAAAATCCGCCTCCCACTCCCGTTCCCGGCCGTTGGCCTGGTCGCGGGCCACCACCCTGGTCAGCCGCCGGCCCTCGCTCTTTAGTCCCACCACCTGCTGTCCCTGGATAATCTCTCCCTCTTGCTCCCGCACCCGCCGGGCCACCTCCTCCCAGAGCTGGCCGGGGCCGAATTTGGGATAAAGGAAGCGCTTGATCAGGCTGGTTTCGGTGTTTTTCTGGGCCACCGAATGATCGCGGGCCACCAAGGAGCGGAGGGCATGGCGCAGGACTCCGGCCACCGACATACCCTTGATCCGCTGCGCCCCCCATTCGGCCGGAATCCGGTCGCAGGGCACCCCCCAGACCTTTTCGGTGTAATCCTTGAAAAACGTCCGGTAGAGGCGGCGGCCGAAGCGATTGATGAAAAAATCCTCCAGGCTCTTCACCTCGGCAATGGGCCGCAGCCTGGCCTTGAGATAGCTGGCCCCGATCAGCAGCAGGCGGCCGAAACCCAGGTCAACGGCGGTGCGCCAGCCCAAACTGAGGGGATAATTGAAAAATTTGCGCTGGTGGAGAATCCGGGAGAGGCGGGAACGGATCAGCAACACCCGGTCCTGCCGGTCGGGATCAGGGCCGCCGGGGGCCAGCAGCCCGCCGAGATCGCGGCCCAAGCGGCGGTCATCGGCGGCCGGCGCTCCCTGCAAAGGAAGAATCTCCTGCCACCAGGTCAGCACCGCCGCCGACTTGGAAAAAAAGCGATGCCCGCCGATGTCGATCCGGTTGCCCCGGTAAAGGGCGGTGCGGGAAATGCCGCCGATCTCGGAAGTGGCCTCCAGCACCACCGGTTTGATGTCGGTGGTGCGGAGCAATTCCAGGGCGGCGGTAAGGCCGGCGGGGCCGGCCCCGATGATGATGGCGGTACGCTGTTCGCCGCTCGGCACTTATTTGGCCAGGGGGAATTTCTTGGCCCCGGCATTCTGAATCGCGTTCTGCATATTCTGGCCGCCGTGATAGCCGGGAATCCAAGCGGCATAACCAAAGGACATGGTGTAAACGTCATAGCCCAAGGCGCGCAGGGCAACCACCGGCAAATTCTGGGTCTGGCCGGTGACGCAGGCCAGGATCACCTTCTTGTTTTTGGGCAGCTTGGCCAGATTCTCCGAGCTCAAAATATTCTGAACCGAGATCTGGAGGGAGCCGGGAATATGGCCCTGGGCGTATTCGGCCGGATTAGGACGCACGTCAACCACCACGAAATCGGTTTTTTTCTGCTGAACCCAGGCGTGGACCTCATCGGCCTTTACCTGCCAAAAGCCCTGGGAAGGGGCGGCGGCCAGCACCTCGTTCAGCTTGGCAAGCGGTACCTGCTGGGCCAAGGCCGGGGAAACCAGGACAAAAAGGCTCATGAAAAATGCCGCAACCACGAGATTTGTCATCTTTTTCATCGTCACATCCTCCATTGGAAATATGCAAAAACCTTAAAATTCAAGCTGCCCAATGCAGTTGATTTTTCAATTTACGTAAATAACATGGTAGCCAATCCCGCCGGGGGTGTCAAGTTGATCCGAAGGGCCGCCGTTTTTCTTTTATACCACATTGTATAACTTGCGCCGGGCCTGCTCCAGATGCATGCGACTCACCCGCCGCTATCTGCGTCGGCATCAATGGTGCGGCGCAGATAGGGCGGCAGAATATTATAGGCGTCCAAGGGACAGACCAAGGGACGATAACGGTCAATGGTCAGGGTGGGCGGGGCGTTTCCTCCCCGGCCCATGACGATCATCTCCGGCTGCCGGGTCAGGGACTCGCCCTTGGGATCGGTAACCGGCAGCAGCACCGGGCCGCTGCTGTCCAGGACATAGGCCAGCTGCCCGTTACTGAGGGTGACCACACTGCCGGCCGGATAGATCCCCACCGACTTGATAAAAGCGTGGAGGGCATACTGGAGCAACGGATCCTTGCGGGCGTAATGATAAAAGATATCGGTCACCACCCCCACCGGATTCAAGGCCTCCTTGTAGCAGCGGCGGGAGGTCATCGCGTCGTAGATATCGGCCAGCTTGCACACCTTGGCATAGGCCGGCACCAGCCGGTGATCCTGGTTGGGATAGCAGCGCTCCTCTCCGTCATAAAGGGCGGCGTGGTGGTAGAGACAGTCATCCACGATATAGGGGTCGGTCAGCCGATTCTTTTGCAGGATCTGGCGCGCCTTGTCGGTGACATGGGTCTTGACCTCCTCAAACTCCTCCGGGGTCAGTTTGTCCGGCTTGTTGAGCACCTTAGGATTGATCAGCACCTTGCCCAGGTCGTGCATGAAATAACCGATTGAAATATCGAGCAATTCAGACGGGGTAAAATAAAGGAAGGAATGGTCGTCGCGAGGCACCGCCCCCGAGGTGCCGGCGGTGTGGTCGTTCAGAAAGACATTGACCGCGGCGCTGAAGCTGGCGTTAAACTTCTGCATCACCACCGTGCCGATGGTGCAGACATTGACCGAATGATTGTAAAGGTAATCATCGTAGGAGAAAATCTCCCTGGTCAGATAGGCAAAGGCGTTTTCGTTCTTGCTGACAAAATCGAACAGTTCGCCGACCGTGGCGGCGATCGGCTCCAGATCGAACTCGCCGCCGGTCTGCTTGATCGCGGTCAGGGTCTGCTTGATGGTGGCCTTGGCCTTTTCATATTTGACCGCCGCCGCCTTTTTTATTTCGACGATTTCGCTGATTTTCCGCTCGATACTCGACGGCACCGCCACTTTTACCGGCGCTTCGTTGCCCTCATCAGCAGCCAGGACGATCCGGCGGCCCGTCTTGTCCCAAATTCCGCCCTCCTCCTGTTCGACGATCGGCACCAGTTTCGCCCCCTGGGCCTTGGCCTTGCGGAGGATGTCGGGATCAGCCACCAGCACGCTTTTTTCCAGTAGCAGCACCCCTTCCTTGTTATGGACATCCACCCCGGTGCGCACCCTGCCGCCGTTTTCGACCACGGCGATCAGACGATCGATGGAGCAATGGGCGGCAGCTACCGGCATGGCCGAAAAGCCTCCTTGGCTTTACTTCTTTTGCAGAAAAAAACGAAAAAAATCCGCCTCGGCCCGTTCTCCCAGAAACTCATGGCCGGCCCGGGCGGCCCAGCCGGGGATATCTCCCCGGCTTCCGGGATCAGTGCCCAGCACTTCCAGGATATCGCCACTGTTGAGCCGATCCATCTCTTTTTTGATCCGCAGCAGCGGCATGGGACAAACCAGCCCCTTGGCGTCCAGAGTGCGGGTAGGCTTGAGGTTGTCGGGGGCGCTTTTAAAATTATCGCTCATGGTGTACTCCTTTGGAAAATATCCGCAACGCCGGCCGCAATCCTGACGTTCAGGCCCGAATCCGCTCCTCGGCCAGCATGGTATCGAGAAAATTAAGGAGAAATTCGCGCTGGGCCGGCTCGGTATAGGCGATGCAGGAACAGTGGAGAGTGCAACTACTGCGCACCAGCAGTTCCAGGATCATCTTTTCCTCGGCCAGCTCGATGCTGAGAAAAAAGGGGGCGCATTGCTCATGACCCTGCTGGGCCACACCCCACAACTCCGGCGGCAGTTCCAGCCAGAACAGGCCTTCCATCGGGCCGGGCCGCACCGTCCGCTTGAGATAACTTTCCAGATTCTGCCGTTCTTCCCGGCTGAGTTGATCCACCATCAGTTGCCGCATCCGTTTCTCCCTTGGCGATATTTTTTCATCCCGCTTCTTTTCTTAACCTATTCCGCACCCCCACGGCAACGACCAATCAAAAATTGACAGCCGCGCCAGCCTGCGGGTATGTTCCATAAAGTCTCAATCAACCATGACCACGGAGGTTTGCCATGTCCGCCGCTTGCCTGTTCTGTAAAATCGTCAAGGGAGAGATTCCGGCCAAAAAGCTCTATGAAGACGAACAACTGCTCGCCTTCTGGGACATCTCCCCCCAGGCCCCCAAGCATTTTCTGATCATCCCCAAAAAGCACATCTCCGGCCCGGACGGAGTGGCGGCCGCCGACGAACAATTGATCGGGGCCCTGATCCGCAAAGGCGGCGAACTGGCGGCGGCCGAAGGCATCCCCTCCTTCCGGCTGGTGATGAACAACGGCGCCCAAGCCGGCCAGACCGTTTTCCACCTGCACATGCACGTCCTGGGCGGTCGCGCCCTGGGCTGGCCGCCGGGCTGAGCAGCGGCAACGACCGCCGCGGAGCAATCCGACCAGAACAATCATTAACCCGGAAAAACCATGATCCCTCCCGTTGTTTCCCTAGTAGGCCGTCCCGACTGCGGCAAGACCACCTTGCTGGAAAAACTGATCCCGGAACTCAGCGGCCGCGGCTACCGGATCGGCACGGTCAAACACCATGTCCATGAATTCGACATGGACAAGCCGGGCAAGGACACCTGGCGCCACAAGAAGGCCGGCGCCCATACCGTGGTTCTTTCCTCGCCCAGCGGGATCGGGATCATCCGCGACACCGACCACGACTGCGGCCTGGACGAACTGGCGGCCCGCTATTTCGGCGAGGTCGATCTCCTGATCGCCGAAGGCTACAAGCAGGCCCAGTTCCCCAAGATTGAGGTGTTCCGGCGGGAGGCCCAGCCGGAACCCCTGGCCGAGCGCGATCATACCTGGATCGGCTTTGTCGGCGACCCGGCCGAGGCCCGCGGCCTGCCCTGCTTTGCCGCCGATCAGGTGGCGGCGATCGCCGATTTTCTGATCGATCGCTTTCTCTTCGCCCCTCCAACCGGGCCGGAGATCAGCCTGACGGTCAACGGCCAGCCGGTGCCGCTCAACCGCTTTGTCGCCGATTTTCTCCGCCAGAGCGTGATGGGGATGGTAAGCAGCCTGCGAGGCTGCGCCAAAACCCGGCAACTGACCATCACCATCGACAACCCCGGCCCCGACCCCAGCGATGAAGCATAAACCCCACCCGGCCATTGCCGGGATCATTTTAGCCGGGGGCCAGAGCCGCCGCTTCGGCAGCAACAAGGCCCTGGCCCTCTATCAAGGCCGGCCCCTGATCGCCCATGCCGCCGCGGTGCTGGCAAAACTCTTCCCGGAACTCCTGCTGGTCACCAACACCCCGGAAACCTACGAATTTATCGGCTGGCCGATGACCGGCGACCGCATCCAGGGGGCCGGCCCCCTGGCCGGAATTCACGCCGCCCTGAGTACCATCAAGGCGGAACGGGCCTTTATCCTGGCCTGCGACATGCCGCTGGTCAATAAGGCCGCCATTGCCCGCCTCTGCGCGATCGAGGGCGACTGGGACGTAATCCTGCCCTG
Source organism: Desulfobulbaceae bacterium UBA5628 (assembly GCA_002421565.1). Taxonomy (GTDB): domain Bacteria; phylum Desulfobacterota; class Desulfobulbia; order Desulfobulbales; family Desulfurivibrionaceae; genus UBA5628. The sequence continues at coordinate 10,235 of DIKC01000096.1, forward strand.
CCCGGCCAGCGGCCGGGAGCCGCTGCATGCGATTTATCACCGCCGCCTGGGGCCGAAAATCGAAACCGCCCTCGCCGCCGGCACCCGTAAACTGGGCGAATTCCTGGCCGGGGTGCGGGTGCGGGAAGTCGGCGAGGCGGAATTGCTGGCCGCGACCCCGGATCTGGAAAGCTTCCGCAACATCAACTATCAGCACGATCTTGCGGCCCTGGGCCAAAGAGATTCCCACGCCGCAAGCGGGAAAGCGGGCCGTTCTCCCGCTCCGGCGGCAGCGGCCGCCCCGCTGTTCAATCTGCGCCAGGCCCAGCAGGTCATTCTGACCCAAATCCGGCCGACCCCGGCCGAACTGCTACCCTTGAATGAAACCCTGGGCCGGGTGCCTACCGCCCCGGTGCGGGCCAGACTGGCGGTGCCTTCTTTTTGCCAGTCCTGCCGGGACGGCTATGCCCTGCGGGCCGACGACATCGCCGACAGCGGCGGGCAGGCGCGCCGTTTTTCGATCCAGGGGGAAATCGCGGCCGGCCTTCCCGCCCCTCGGCGGCTGACCCCTGGCCGCGCCTTTCGGATCATGACCGGCGGCATGATTCCGGCCGGGGCCGACATGGTCATCCCCTTCGAGGAAATCGAGGAAGAGGAAGAGAGCATCCTGGTGGCCCGACCGGGCCGCAAGGGCAGTCATATCCGGCCGGTGGGGGCCGATCTTCGCCGTAATCAGGTGATCGCGGAAGCAGGCCGCCTGATCGCCCCGGACCATTTGCCCTTGCTCGCCACCGCCGGGGTGGCGGCGGTGGCGGTCCACGCCCGGCCCCGGATCGGACTGCTCTGCACCGGTAGCGAACTGCTGGACGAACATCCCGGCGAGCCGGCCGCCGGCAAGCTGATCAGCGGCAACCGGGCCTTGCTGGACGGACTGATCCGCCAAGGCGGCGGAGAACCGGTTGATCTGGGCACGGTGGCCGACGACCAGCAACAAATCGCCGCGATCATCGCTAAACAACGAACCGCCAATCTTACCGCGATCATCTCCACCGGCGGCATGGGGCCGGGCAAGTACGACCTGGTGGCCCGCACCTTGGAGCAGCTTGGGGCCAAAATCCTCTATCACGCCCTGGCGGTAAGGCCGGGCAAGGCCACCCTCGCCGCCACCCTCGGCGACACCTTCTTTTTCGGCCTGCCCGGGCCGCCGCCCGCGGTCCACATGCTTTTTTACGCCCTGATCCTGCCGGCCCTCCGCCGCGCTCAAGGTTTACGTCACCCCCGTTTGCCGGCCGCCAAGGCGGTGTTGGAACATCGCCTCATTGTCCGCCAACGGGGAGTACAGCACATTAAAGGCGGGGTCATTGCCTGGCCGAACGGACGGCTGACGGTACGCGCCCCCCGCCCCCGGGAGGCTATCAACGCCATCATCCTGATGCCGGCCCACCGCAAAACCATCCCGGCCGGGGGCACGGTCGCCGTCCACCTGCTGTAACCCTTCGTGCCTAGTTGCTTTCTCGGCGGAGGCGTGCTACATATCAGGCCGTTTAACCTTTTAACTTCATCAACGACCCAAGGACATCACCATGCTTGAGCTTCGTTTCATCCGGGAAAACCTGGCCCTGGTTCGGGAAAAAACCGCACAGCGGGGGATTGACCCCGCCCTCTTCGACACCTTTACCGGCCTTGACCAGCAACGCCGCGATCTGCTGGTGGAGGTGGAGGGGTTACGCAACCGGCGCAAAACCGAATCCCAGGAAATCGGGGCCTTGAAGCAAGCGGGGAAAAACGCCGAGGCCGAGGCCCGGATGGAGGAAACTCGCCGGATGGGGGAACGGATCAAGGAGCTGGAAAGCGGCCTGGCGACCATCGACGAGCAACTGAACGAGATCGTGATGAGCGTGCCCAACCTCTGCCACGAGTCGGTGCCGCTGGGCAACAGCGAGGCCGACAACCGGGAAAGCAAGCGCTGGGGCGCCCCGCCCGCCTTTGCCTTTACCCCCAAGGCGCACTGGGAACTGGGCGAGGCCGACGGAACCATCGATTTTCAGCGGGCCGCCAAGCTCTCCGGGGCGCGCTTCGCGGTGCTCAAGGGCTTTGCCGCTCGCCTGGAACGGGCCCTGATCAATTTCATGCTCGATCTCCACACCGAAAAACACGGCTACACCGAGGTGCTGCCGCCCTTTCTGGTCAACAGCCCGACCATGACCGCCACCGGCCAGTTGCC
>DIKC01000096.1:12475-15961 GCA_002421565.1 Desulfobulbaceae bacterium UBA5628
CCGCCGAGGTGCCGGTGACCAATCTCCACCGGGATGAAACCCTGGCCGAAAAGGAACTGCCGCTCAAATACTGCGCCTACACCCCCTGCTTCCGCTCCGAGGCCGGCTCCTACGGCCGCGACACCAAAGGGCTGATCCGCCAGCACCAGTTCGACAAGGTGGAACTGGTCAAATTCACCACCCCGGAAAACTCGGACGCCGAACTGGAAAGCCTGCTGGCCGATGCGGAGGAGGTCTTGCAGCGGCTGGAGCTGCCCTACCGGGTGGTGACCCTGTGCAGCGGCGACTTGGGATTTTCCGCCCGCAAGACCTATGATATCGAGGTGTGGATGCCGGCCCAGGATACCTACCGGGAGATTTCTTCCTGCAGCAACTTCGGGGAGTTTCAGGCCCGGCGCGGCTCCATCCGCTACCGACCGGCCAGCGGCGGCGGCAAAAGCGCCCTGGTCCATACCTTGAACGGCAGCGGCCTGGCGGTGGGCCGCACCCTGGCCGCGATCTACGAAAACCACCAGCAGCCCGACGGCTCCATCCGCCTGCCCGTCGCCCTCGCCCCCTACTTCACCAATAAATTCGCTTAGGTCAGGTGTAAACGGTGCGGTTGCGGCCGCTGTGCTTGGCGGCGTAGAGGTTCTGATCGGCCCGCTGGAGGAGGGCGGGGCCGCTCTCCTCGGCTTTCAGTTGCGACACCCCCAGACTCAGGGTTACTCGTACCACCAACTGCTCGGCCGGGGTGAATTCCAGGGCCGCGAAACGCTCGCGGATTCGTTCCGCCAGCATCAGGGCGGTCTCCCCCTCGGTTTCCGGCAGAATCACCACAAACTCTTCGCCACCATAACGGCAGGCCAGATCATTTAAACGCAGCGATTTTTTCAGCAGCTTGCCAAGGGCGGCCAGCACCAAATCCCCGGCCGGATGGCCATAGGTGTCGTTGTATTGCTTGAAATTATCGATGTCCATGATCATCAGCGAGAGGGGATGACCGTAGCGCCTGGCCCGCGCCACCTCCATCTCCAAATGCTGGTTGAAATGGCGCTTATTGAACAGGCCGGTCAATTCATCGGTGCTGCTCAGTTCCTTATAACGGCATTCGCTGGCCTGGAGCGCCTTTTCCGCCAGCACCCGGGAGGTGACGTCGGTGATATGCTCGACAATCCCGATCAAATCGCCGGCCGGCCCCCGGAAAGGGGTGGCCAGGACATGATAATAAACGGTGCCGCCGTCCGGGCCGGTCATTTCCAGGTCGTTTTCCAGCCGTTCGGCCCCTTTCTTGATTTTCTGCACCGGGCATTCCGGGGTGTGGCACTGGGAGGAGGGAAAGACCTCGTAACATTTACGGGAACGGGCCGCCTGGGCGGTGGCCCCGGCCATCCGGAGAAAGGCCTCGTTGTGGCGAAGAATGTTGAATTGCTTGTCGATCAGGAGAATGCCGCCGGCCACGGTCTTGAAAATCTGGTTGATCTCGATGTAGGCGCGGGAGGCCTCGGCCGCCATCTGGTTGGCCCGGTCGATGGCCTGCTCCAACTGGGCGTTCAATGATTCCAGTTCCAGCCGATGGTGGATCGTGGCCGCCTCGTGCTCTTCCAGGGCGCGCATGTCCTCGCTGTTTTTCCGGGCCGCGGCCAGCCAGGCCCGGAAAAAATCCCGCTTGACCGGCTTGGTCATGTAGTAGGTGACCCCGGCGGTCAATGCCTCTTCCAAATCCTGGGACCGATCCTGGACCGTGACCATCAGGATGGTGACGAAACGGCCTCCCTCGGCCCGGCGGATTTTGCGGCAGAGACTGACCCCGTCCGTGCCGCCGGCCAGCAGCCAGTCGAGCACCACGATCCGGGGCCGCTCCCGCTGGAAGACAGCCCACCCCTCCTCGCCGTCGGCGCAGGCCTGCACCGCGAAACCGGCGTTTTCCGCCACCTGGGCGAGGATTTTCCGGGAAACCGGATCATCCTCGACGATCAGCAGGGGCTCTTTATGGGGGGAGAGGGTGGCCATCTGAAGTTCCTTACCTCACGGGGAAGCCGCCGGCGCACGATTTTCCAGGGCCAGCTCCAGCAGCCGATCCAGCAGTTGGAAAAAGGAAAGCCCGTGGGCGGCGGCGGCCTGGGGCAGGAGGCTGGTGGGGGTCATCCCGGGAATGGTGTTGGTTTCCAGGAGGTAAAGAGCGCCGGCGGCGGTAAGGATCATGTCGGTGCGGCTGTAACCGCGCAGTTGCAAGGCGCGGTGGGCGGCAATGGCATAGCGACGGGCCTCTGCCGCCACCGCCGGCTCCAGATCGGCCGGGCAGATTTCCCGGCTGGCGCCGGCCTGATACTTGGCCTGATAATCGAAAAAGCGGTACTGCTCGCCGGGAATGATTTCGACTATGGGCAGGGCGGCAAGCTCGGCGTTGCCGATCACCCCGCCGGTCAATTCCCGGCCGGCCACGTATTGCTCCACCATCACCTGCTCGTCCAAGGCCAGGGCCTTGGCCAGAGCGGGGCCGATCTGGGCCGCCTCTTCGACAATGCTCATTCCCAGGCTGGAGCCCTGGCGCACCGGCTTGACCACCACCGGCAGAACCAGGTCGGCCAGCAGTCGCTCAGGGGCGGCAAGATCGGCGGCAGTAGCCATCACCCAATCGGCGGTGGGCAGACCGGCCTGGCGGTAGATCAGCTTGCTGAGATGCTTGTCCATCGCCAGGGCGCTGCCCAGCACCCCGCTGCCCTGATAGGGAATATCGAGCAGATCGAGAAAACCCTGGACCGTGCCGTCCTCGCCCAAGGGGCCGTGGAGCAGGATAAAGGCGACGTCGATCTCCGCCGCCTCGGCCGCCAGTCGGGCCAGATCAAGGGCGGGATCGTAACGACGAACCAGATATTTGTCCGGATCAAGGGCGCGTTCCACCTCGCGGGCCCCGGCCAGGGAAACCTCCCGTTCGCCGGAACGGCCGCCGGCCAGCAGGGCGACTCGGATTTTCGCTTGCGTAACCATGGCTCTCAAGGTTTTATTGATTATTAAGGGGTGCGAAAGCCTCCCTTATACTACCCGCCGGTTGATTTTTGCACCTTTTTTCTTGGGAGCCGCCCTCTGGAACAGGCCATTTTTAAAAAACTCGCCGCCATCGTCGGGCCTGAACACCTGCTCACCGCCCCGGAAGAACTGGCCTGCTATGCCTATGACGGTTCGGCCCGCGAGTTTCTCCCGCAAGCAGTGCTCTTTCCCGCCAATACGGCGGAAATCGCGGCAATCATGCGCCTGGCCAACGAGGCCCGTTTCCCGGTAACTCCCCGGGGGGCGGGCACCGGCATGACCGGCGGCGCCTTGCNNGGGTGGTGCTGGCCATGGGCCGCCTCAACCGGATTATCGAGATCGACCCGGACAACCAGCTCGCGGTGGTGGCGCCGGGGGTGATCACCGGGGTGCTCCAGGATGAGGTCAAGCGGCGCGGCCTTTACTACCCGCCCGATCCGGCCAGCCGCCAATTCTGCACCATCGGCGGCAACGTGG
>DIKC01000139.1:0-6221 GCA_002421565.1 Desulfobulbaceae bacterium UBA5628
TCCGGCATAGGGAAGCCCACGCCCCGCAGGTCGTTGAAATACCTCTCAGCATCGATCAGAGAGAGTCCGCTCACATCGATCTCGATGTAAATGGTAGACGGGAGGAAGGTGGCCTTTTCCCTCAAGGGTTTGTGGGCCGGACTGCTGGCCGGGGGCGGCTGGCTGGCGGCCCGCACGGAACTGGGGGCGCCGCCGCTCGATCCGGTGGAAGGGGCGTCCTGGCTGCTGTTGATCGTTGCCATTGCCTCCTTCCTGGCCTTTCAGTTTACCGGCGCTTCCACCTACACCTCGCTTTCCGGGGTCAAAAAAGAGCTGCGCCTGGCCCTGCCCTGGCAGATCGCGGCGGCGGTTTCCGGCGCCGCCTTGCTGGTTATGGGCCGTATTTTTTAAGGAGAGAATCGGAAATGGGACGGATGCTTTATCTGGCCGGAGTGACCACCCTGGCCCTCGATCAGGAACGCTGCCTGGGTTGCGGCCGGTGTCTTGAGGTCTGCCCCCAAGGGGTGCTGGCCCTGGTGGCGGGCAAGGCCCGGATTATGGTCCGGGACGCCTGCATGGAGTGCGGCGCCTNNCTATGAATTGACTTTTTATAGGAGTAAACATGACACGACTCAGATACCTCAAGAATGTGACGACGCTGGCGCTTGACGAAGAGAAGTGCATCGGGTGTGGGGTCTGCGTGACCGTCTGCCCTCACGCAGTCTTCAGGATGAACGGCAATAAGCGCGTTCGGATCGAGGACCGCGACGCCTGCATGGAGTGCGGCGCCTGCCGCACCAACTGCCCGGCCGAGGCGATCCGGGTACGGAGCGGGGTTGGCTGCGCCCAGGCATTGCTGAGCGGCAAGGGGGGTGGGGGCTGCTGCTGAGCCCCCCTTGCTTAGCTCAGGCCGCTGCCGGGACCGCTTCTTCTTCCAGGTGCAGGGATTTGAGCAGTTCCGGCGGAATCCGCTGCCGAATCTTCTTTACCGCCGCGTTAATCTGCTGGCTTGGGGCATCGGTAAGCCGCAACACGCTCTTGTCCTGGTAAGCGGTCAGCACCAGTTGCTTGTCCGCGATGGCAAAGCGGTAGGGCCAGTTGACCTCGATGGTTTCCGGGGTTTCGTCGATTTCCACCGCCACTTTCTCGCCCTTGGCCGCCACCTGCACCGCGTCCATCTCGGTCGCTTCCAGCACCCAGGCATCGCCCTCGGCGGTGCTGAAGAGGACGAAAACCCCCAGGGTCTTGAACAACGAATGTTTGACCGCCGCCGCCTGTTGCAGGTTGCCGATCTCTTCGCTTAAAGAGGGCGGGGTGGCGGAGGCCAGCCGGGCGGCATCTTCCTGCCGCTCCCGGCAGCATTTCTTGAATTTCTTGCCGCTGCCGCAGGGGCAGGGGTCGTTGCGACTGATTTTGGACATGACGTGCGCCTCTTGGGTTGAAAAGCGGCGGCAGAACCGCCGCCGCTGATGACGGGCCAATATGCCACGGGCCGCTTTCTTTGTAAAGTGGCCTTAATCCTTTTTGATTACCCGTTCCTGGTCGCAGTAGTAGCGCACCAATTCCTGGAAGATATTGTCCCGGCCGGTATAAATCTGGTTGTTGCTGTTGAGGATCTGGGTCAGGGCCTCGGCAAAACCATCCACCCCGACCACGTTTTCATGGATCGGAGTGCTGCCGCATTTTTCATTGAGCAGGGTATCCATGTAGCGGTTGACGTTGGCCAAATAAACGTGATTATTGCGTAATTGGGCGTTTTGCTGTTTGGCCTCCTCCACCTTGGCGTCCATCATCTCTTGGAGTTTTTTCTGGAAAAGGTGCTGGTAGATTTCTCCGGCCAGTTTCACCGGCCCGTCGGTGGAATTGCCGACGCTTTTGAAACCGCCGGTATTGGTGGTAAAGGCCACCAGCATGGTCAGGGTGTCCTCGGGATGGCGCTGGCGATCCCGGTGGGGGTTGAAGTGGCTGATGAAGAGCGAGGAGCGGCCCTGGGGGGCGGTGCCGGTTTTGCCGGAAATCAGGTTTTTGTGATATTTGAAGTTGCTCTTCATCCCCGCGCCGGTGCCCCGGTTGCAGATTTCGTAAAGGACTCCCATTTCCGCCTCCCGCTCCCGCTTGGCATCGAAAAGGGGTTGCGGACGCCGGAGTGGATCATCCGCCCGCTGGTAGATCACCTGGTCGTTGACCAGAATCCGCCGAACAAAGGTGGGTTCCCGGTAGTTGCCGTCGAGAAAGGCGTTGTACACCCCCAGCCACTGCCGTACCGGCACCTCCGAGGCGCCGATTCCGAAGGGCCAGTATTTGGCGTCCTCCCGGTTGTACTCCAGGCCGATTTTGTCAAAGGCGGCCAGCATCGCGTTTTGCACCTGGCGGTTGGTGTAAAGCCGGGCAAAGATGGTGTTGACCGACAAGACCTGGGCCTCGGTCAGGCTGTAACGGCGGCCCAGATAGCGATTGTTGCCGCTTCCCTGGGCATCGTAGTTGTACCAGTTGCGCGGCATCCAGACCTGGCGGCCCTCTTCCTCCGCATATTTGTATTCCAGGGGCTGATCGGCGAACAGGTCGTCCGGTTTGGCATTGGCCGCCACCATCGCGTAGTAGGCGATCACCGGCTTGATCGTGGAGGAAGGGGCCAGCCGGGCCTGCTGGTTCATCAGGTCGATGATCACCGGGTTGGCGTTCGGGTTTTCCGTTTCCTTGCCGCCGCTTAAAAACTCCTTGCCGCCCACGTAGGCCACCACCTCGCCCTGCTGGTTGATGGCGATCAGGCCGACATTGATATGCTGTTCCAGGTGGGCCATGAATCCTTCGAAATCGGAGTAGGGCGGTTCATGTTGCAGCTTTTGCAGCCGTTCCAGGTCGCGCTGCCAGAGGTTACGGTTGGCGCGGCGCAATACCTCCCGGTAGGCGGGACTGCCGAGGAATCCCGTGATCGCGCTTTTGGCGGTATCGGCCAATTCCAGGTCCACCGCGGTTTCGATGATCACGTCGCCCCGTTCGTCCAGGATCAGTTGGGTGCCGCTCACCTCCCGGTTGCCGATCCGGTAGCCGCGGGCGGTGACCTCCTTGATCACATTCCAGGAGGTCCACTCCTCTTCGCCGTAAAGGGGGGAACGAAAATCGCGGAAGCCGATCCGGCGGATCGATTCCTCGTCGCTCAGCCGCCAGGCCGCAAGTTCCTCGGCGCTGATTTCGCCCTGGCGGTGGAGATGGGCCAGGGCGAGGTTGACCTTGTTGATCGCGGCCCGGGCATGGTCGGCCAGGGCCGGGTCAAGCTCGGCCAAGCTGGCGCCCTTGACGATTCGGTAAATGGCGATCTGCCGGTGATGATTGGGGATGAAGGCGCCGATCGCCGCCAGTTGCTGGTAGTTGAGCTCGGCCAGGTCTTTTTTGAAATAATTTTCCGCCGCCGCCGGGAAGCCGTAGATGTTGGCCCCCACCGGCACCGTATTGAGATAGAAATCGAGGTTCTTTTCCTTGCCGAACTTGGCCACCATCATGTAGGCGATGATGATTTCCTCAAGCTTGTTGGCGATGGTGCGCTCGCTGTTGCCGAGGATTTTCTTGGCGTTCTGCATCACCACCGTGCTCGCCCCCCGGCTCCGGCCGCCGATGGCATCCCGCACCGCCCCCATGATATTGGGCCAGCTCACCCCCGGATGAATGAAGAAGCTGTTGATATGCCAGGGGTTCTTGGGGTGGGGGAGAAAATAGTGGTCTTCGCAGGCCATCACCGCCAGGCGGGCCGGTTGCGGCATTTCCAGGGTGACTTGGCGTTTGCCGTAGGCCTTGATCACCGTGCCCTGGCGATCGACGATCCGGGCCGAATGGGCGTAGCTTTCCAGGTTTTCCGGCAACCGGGCGATGGGGGCGGTGTCGTAGATGGTGCGGGCCAGGAGCACTTCCACGATGTGCTGGGTGGGGCCGGGAATATAGTTGATCACCAAGAGCAGAAGAAAAGAGATGATCCCCCATTTGAGCAGTCTGGGGCTCCAGTAGACGGTGCCGAAAAGCATGCGGTTGAAAGGGTTGCGCCAGGGATAAATCTGGCTCTTGGCCTCCTTGTCGTCGCGCATCGCCACATATTGGTGGTAGCGGTCGATCAGACTGTCGCTGCGCCGCATTTTTTTGCGCATGGTCTTTTCATCCATGCCCTTGCGGATATCCCTTTCCGAGAAAATATGGCGGAAAGCCTTGTACTTGAGGGCCTGGTCATGGGGGTCGCGGGTCTTGCGGGCCGGAGCCTCATCCGGCCGAGGTTCGGCAGGCGGTTCTTCTTTCGGGCTATGCGGTTTGGAATCGGTCACGGTAGGCGGGGTGGGTATCGGTCGCTACGAAAGCCGTTTGTCGGCCGGGGTTGATTCTGATTGTTTAATCTACCTGATTGGCACCCCGCAAGACAAGCATAAAGGTAAAGCCGGGGGGCGGGTCAAAAAAATCTTTGCCAAGGGATGCCGGCCGGGTATACTTCCTCCTTTTTTCAGCGGGGTAACTCCAGGCATAATAAGCGCCCCGCCGCCTTCAAAACAGGAAAAACGGCATGACCAGCAAGAGTCCGGCCCTGAACCTCCCCGACCTTCGCGACCTTCGGCCCAAGGAAGAGTGCGGGGTGTGCGGCATTTTCGGCCACCAAGACGCGGCCAAACTGACCTATTTCGGGCTTTACGCCCTCCAGCACCGGGGCCAGGAAAGCGCCGGGATCGTGGCCTCGGACGGCGTCAAGGTGAGCCAGCACAAGGGCATGGGCCTGGTGCCGGAGGTCTTCAGCGAAGAAAATCTCCGCACCCTCACCGGCCATCTTTCGGTGGGCCATGTTCGCTACTCCACCACCGGCGCTTCCAATATCGTCAACGCCCAGCCATTTCTCGCCACCCACCGGGGCTGCACCCTGACGGTGGCCCACAACGGCAATCTGGTCAACATCCGCTCCCTGCGCGAGCAACTGGAAAACAAGGGTTCCATCTTCCAGTCAACCATGGACAGCGAGGTGGTGGTTCATCTCCTGGCCCGCTGCGCCGACCTCGGCCTGGAAGAGGCGGTAATCGACACCTTCCGCCAGATTGAGGGAGCCTATTCCATTCTCCTGATGACCGCCGACAAGCTGGTGGCGGTGCGCGATCCCGGCGGCTTCCGCCCCCTCTGCTTGGGCAAGCTGGCCAACGGCGGCTATATCGTGGCCTCCGAGACCTGCGCCCTGGACTTGGTCGAGGCCCAGTACCTGCGCGACATCGAGCCGGGCGAGGTGCTGATCATCGACAAGGACAGGCTCAAGTCGCTCTCCCTGGGTTCGCCCCGGCCCCGCAGCTACTGCATCTTCGAGCACGTCTATTTCGCCCGCCCGGACAGCGACATCTTCGGGATCAACGTCTATCAGAGCCGCAAGCGGATGGGGCAAATCCTGGCCCGCGAACACACCATCGACGCCGATTTCGTGATGCCCTTTCCCGATTCCGGCAACTACGCCGCGATCGGCTATTCCCAGGCCTCGGGCATTCCCCTGGAGATGGGGGTGATCCGCAATCATTACGTGGGCCGCACCTTTATCCAGCCCACCCAGTCGATGCGCGACTTTTCGGTGCGGGTCAAACTCAACCCGATCCGCAGCTTTCTCGAAAACAAGCGGGTGATCATCATGGAGGATTCGATCATTCGCGGCACCACCGCCCGCAGCCGGGTGCGTTCCCTGCGCCAGGTCGGGGTCAAGGAGGTGCACATGGTGATCAGTTGCCCGCCCACCAAGCATCCCTGCTATTACGGGATCGATTTTCCCTCGGGCGGTGAACTGATCGCCAACCAGAAGAGCGTCGAGGAAATCCGCGCCCATCTGGGCCTGGACAGCCTCTACTACCTCAGCCTGGAAGGGCTGGTGGAGGCCACCGGCGCCCCGGCCGACCATTTCTGCAAGGCGTGTTTCGACGGCAATTACCCGGTGGCGCCGGACCGGGAATTCCACAAGCTGGCCCTGGGCTGCAAATCCGCCTCCCTTTCCGAATGCATGAAACAGGCGCGATGAGCATCGAACTGGCCAAGGAAGTGCTGCGGATCGAGGCGGAAGGGATTCTCGCCCTGATCGAGCAGGTGGACGAGAGTTTCGAGCAGGCAGTGGCCCTGATCATGGCCTGCCCCACGCGCCTGATCGTGACCGGGATCGGCAAATCCGGGATCATCGGCCAGAAGATCGCCGCCACCCTGAACAGCACCGGCACCCCGGCCCTTTTTCTCCATCCGGTGGAGGCCATGCA
>DIKC01000139.1:6245-6432 GCA_002421565.1 Desulfobulbaceae bacterium UBA5628
GCCATCTCCTACAGCGGCGAGACCGTGGAGTTGAACAAACTGCTTCCCACCTTGCGGCAGCGGGGGGCGGCGATTATCGCCATGACCGGCCGCCGCGATTCCACCCTGGCGACCGGGGCCGACGTGGTCTTGTCGGTGGCGGTGCCTCGGGAGGCATGCCCCCTGGGCCTGGCCCCCACCGCCAGCA
>DIKC01000023.1 GCA_002421565.1 Desulfobulbaceae bacterium UBA5628
AAATGTCGTTGTTTTGCATGGGTTCAGCTCCAGTTGAGGGGGGCGGATTTTCCTCCGCTCAATTTAGCCAATTCCATACGAAACGTCGAGGAGCCGTTGGCCGTAATATAGCCTTCAACGCTTTGCCAGTAACCTTCATCATCCCTGATCTTCTTGCAATTGGAACAGATGGGCAGCATCTGTTTCAAAACCTTGATACGACTCATGGCCTCCCGCAGACCATCCGCCAGGTTCCGCTGTTTTTCCTCGGCCCTTCTCAACGCCAGAAAAAGCGGTTTGATCAGGAGTACCCCGGCCAGCATCATGGCGGAACCTGCTACCCCGACCAGCTCGAAAGCAAAATCCACCCCTCCGTGCGGAAGGGGATTCGAGAGAAACGCCAACAGGGTAATGCCCCGACGGGCGGCCATGGTGGCGATAGCACCAGAAAGCAACATCCAGGCGTCGGCATGGCCGGTAATTGCGATCAACCGGAATGAACAATAGACCGTAACACACTGCAGGATCAGAGAGAGCAGAACAATCGCGATGTAATAAGACATGGTCGTATCCCTTATGAAGGGTTATTGGACAGCCTATTGCGGATCAGCCCGGCCAAAGAGCCCGCCGATCAGAATTCCTGCTTCGTAGAGACCGCAGAGGGGCAGGGCGAGGAGAAGGGTGGCCACCGGATCCCCGGCCGCCAGCAGGAAGGCGATGAGGAGAATCCCCAGGTAGGAATATTTGCGCTGGCGACGGAAGTAATCCCGCGCCACCAGCCCGCTTTTGCTCGCCACCACCATCAGGAAGGGCATTTCAAAGGCCAGCCCGAAAGAAAGGGCGCTGCGCACCACAAAGGTAAGGTAGCCGCCGAGCTTGATATGGGGCACCGCCCCGGCCGGGGCGAAGGAGAGGAGAAAGCGAAGCATCTCCGGCAGCACCACGAAATAGGCAAAGAGCGCCCCGCCCCCGAAGAGAAACATCCCCCAGCCCGCCACCCGGCGGGCGGTTGCTTTCTCATGGGCATGGAGGCCGGGGGCCACGAACATCCACACCTGATAGACCAGTACCGGAAAAGCGCCCAGCAGCCCAACCAGAAGGGCAACCTTGATATAGCTGATAAATGCCTCGGGCAGGCTGGTGTAAACCAGTTTGCCCAGGGCGGGATCGATCCGGGCCAAGGGGGCGGCCAGCAATTTTACCAGCGGCTCGGCAAAGAGGTAGGCCACGCCGGCCAGACCGGCCACCGCTCCCACCACGATGAGCAACCGCCGCCGCAGTTCATGGAGATGGGGGCCGAAATAATCGGTAAGGGCGGTCATGCGGGAGGGGGCCGATCACCGGCCGGGGCGGTCGGTTCTTCCGGCTTCGGCTCGGCATCCGGCTTCGGCTCCACGTCCACGATCCGGTCGGGATTGGGGGTGCCGCCCTCGCTGATTGCATCCGGGGCCGGCAACTGCCCCTGGTCAAGATTATGACGCCAGGGGTCTTCCTCGTCCTTCATTTCCTGATCGATGCTATCCTTGATGGAGGTGGCCGCCTTTTTCAGCTCCAGCACTCCCTTGGCCAGGGAGCGGGCCAGGTCCGGCAGTTTGTCCGGCCCCACCACGATCAGCGCCACCCCCATGATCAGGATCAATTCCGGCAACCCGATTCCAAACATGCTCGTTTTGTCCTCTTTCCGTTACCGCCGTTACGTACGCGGGGCAGCCTCCGCCAGCAAAAAAATCACTCAATCGGGCCGCAATCTACGGCATTAAACGGATGGTGTCAAGAAAGGCGGCCCCGGCCCGGGATGTCCCGGAATTGACTTTTCCCTTGGCTTTGGCTATGTTGCCTGTCGCTGTCGGCCGGCCCGGCGGCAGCCGCGCAACCCGCGCAATTCACAGATCAATTCCGGCAATCGAGGCAGATAATGGCCAACGTGGTAATCGTGGGAACCCAGTGGGGAGATGAAGGCAAGGGCAAGATCGTCGATCTGCTCACCGAACACGCCGATTTCGTGGTCCGTTTCCAGGGCGGCAACAATGCCGGCCATACCCTGGTGGTGGACGGCAAGCAATTCATCTTCCACCTGATTCCGTCGGGCATTCTTTACGAAAACAAAAGCTGCTTCATCGGCAACGGGGTGGTCATCGACCCGGCGGTGCTGCTCAAGGAAATGGCCGAGCTGGCCGACCAGGGATTGCCGGTAACCCCGGCCCGCCTGATGATCAGCGAACGGGCCCACCTGATCATGCCCTACCACAAGCTGCTCGACGCCGGCAGCGAGGCCAGCCTGGCGACCGGCAAAAAGATCGGCACCACCGGCCGCGGCATCGGCCCCTGCTACGGCGACAAGATCCTCCGCCGGGGGATCAAGCTCGGCGACCTCCTCGATCCGGAACTGTTCCGGGAACGATTGCAGGAAAACGTGACCGAAAAAAATTTCCAGCTTACCCAAAAATTCGGAATGGAGGCGGTTTCGGTCGAGGCGATCTTCGCCGAATTCCAGCGCTACGCCGAACAACTCGCCCCCTTTATCGGCAATGTCTCCACTGCCCTCGACCAGGGCCGCCGCCAGGGCAAGCACATCCTTTTCGAGGGCGCCCAGGGCACCCAGCTCGACATCGACCACGGCACCTACCCCTTTGTCACCTCCTCCAACACCATTGCCGGCAACGCCTGCACCGGCAGCGGCTTCGGCCCGGCCCACATCGACGCGGTGATCGGGATTCTCAAGGCTTACACCACCCGGGTCGGGGAAGGGCCTTTCCCCACCGAACTGCACGATCAGGTGGGAGACGAATTGCAGAAGAAGGGGGGGGAATTCGGGGCGACCACCGGCCGCAAGCGGCGCTGCGGCTGGCTGGACGGGGTGATTGCCCGGGAAGCGGTGCGCCTGAACGGAGTTACCGGCCTGGCCCTCACCAAGCTCGATGTCTTAAGCGGTCAACCCCGCCTCAAGATGGCCACTTCCTACCAGGCCGGCGGCCGGAGCCTGGAAGCCCTGCCCAACAATCTCAAGGTTTACGCCGAACTCCAGCCGATTTACGAGGAACTGGCGGGATGGAACGAGGAAATCCGGGCGGCCCGCCATCTCGACGACCTGCCGGCCAAGGCAAAAGAGTATGTCAAACGGATCGAGGAATTCACCGAAACCCCGGTCGATATCCTCTCGGTCGGTCCCGGCCGGGAAGAGACCCTGCTCCTGCGCAACCCCTTCAAAAACTAACGGCGTACGACCCGGGCGCCGCGCATTACCTCGGCCATATCCTGGGCGATCAGCGACAGGAGATTGGGCAGGGCCGGGGCGCCGCGGGAAGGCCGCACCTCCGGCACCGAGAAGGAATCGCGGAAGCGGCCCCAGAAGCTCATGTCCTGCTGATCCACCGGCTGATCCGCCGCCTGTTCGATATACCAGACCGTGGCCCCGCTGTGAACGTTGAGCAGCCGCACCGAAACCGCGGCCCGCGCCCCGCCCATCTCGGTGGCATCCAAAGCCCGGCTGAGTTGACCGGCCAGCACCAGATCCACCCCGGCCTTGCGCCCGGCGGCCAGGGCATCATCCAGGTCGCCGTAAGGGGTGTGCAACTGGCGCACCACCGGAAAAATCTCCTTGCCCAGCAAAACGTCCTTGAATAAGGCGGCCAGGGCCATCCCCTGCTCCGGGGCGAAATTGGCCGGCACCTGAAAGGGCAGCACCCCCACCGTCGCTTCCTGATAAACATCGGTGGTGGGATGGACGTAAACCACCGGCGAAACCTTGCGCGGCGCCACTCCCAGCGACGATTCCCGGCCGCCCCCGATGTTCAGGGAACAGGCCGAAAGCAACAGGGCCAGCAACAGGCCGTATCCGATATTTTTCACCACTCCCCGCCTCCCTATCGTTCGCGGCCGGATAACCCGGCATCCTGCAAGCCGCCGCCGGATGAGGCGATCAGCAGGTGGTTGATCGCGGCGCTACGCTGAATCTCGACCCCGGCCACCGACAGCACCGCCTGGGAAGCGGCGTCCAGCATCCGGATATTGACGATCACCGTTTTAGGGGTGAGGGAATAGGTGCCGGCGACCACCGCGTTGACCTGGTGCTGATTGGCCAGCAGGGCCACGTCCCGGGAGAGCACCAGTTCGCCGCCCGGTTCCTTGATCATCAATTCCCCGGCCTTGCGCACCTCCTCCACTTCCAGGCCGTGCCGGAAAAGCTGGGTGGCGAGGGACTCGGTGAGGGTGCGGCCGAAACGGCTGGTGGCATAAAGATCGTCAATTTCCACCACCGTGGCCAGCAGCACCCGCACTCCCTGGGGCCGGCCGCCGGGGCGGTAATTCGCCACCAGTTGGCGGGCGATTTCATTGCCGAGGCCGAAAAAATCCGGGGTGACCACCGAGGCGGTGCCGCCGGTATGAACCTTGGGGGCGCAGCCGCCCAGGAATAACGTGAAAAGCAACAGCCCCGTTGCCAGCGCCGCCCGCCATTGCCGATGCTTGCCCATTACCTGCTTCATGGCTTGCTCCGCTCCGATTGCGCCATCGCCCGCACCGGCACCGCCGCTCCCCGGCCCATCGGCATGCCTTCGTCGGCCAGGAGGGTAATCACTTCCCGGCTGGCGTCAAAATCATGACGGGCCGAGGCAAGCACCCGGTTGTCCTTGTTCCGCAACAGGCGCAGATCCACCAACACCCGCTCGCCGGTCATCGTATAAGTGCCGACCAGCACCGCCTGGGCCGCCTGCAGAAAAGCAAGCTCGTCCATGTCCCGGGAAAGAGAGTATTCCCCGTGTCGGCCGCTGATCAACAGCCCCGGCGTCTTGCGGACATCGATCACCTTAAGTCCGGCCCGCTGCAATTCTCCCAGCAACCGCTCGCTCACCACCCGCCCAAAGGAAGAGGTAGCGTAAAGATTGCCGAGATTGACCAGAGTGCTGACCACCACCCCATAATCCTCATCAAGTTCTTCCTGGCTGCTGGCCAGCAACTGGGCAGCCAGGGCGGCGATCGGGCCGCCCAAAGGATCGCCGGCCGGGACCGCGGCCGCCGCCTTACCCGCTTCGGCGTCGGCCCGTTGCAACTCCTGGGGCGAAAAAACCCGGCCTGTACGATAAACATAATCAGGCGGGATTTCGTGGGGGTAGTTGTATTGATACTGATTATAGGAAACCGTCCGGTCGGCGGCCGGAACGGCGGCCGGGGCAAGCGCCGTCAGCGCCCCCCCGAGTGCCGCCAGGGCCAGGATCACGCCTGCTTTACTGATGCCTTGCATGGTAAGCTCCTCCCTCAAGGGTTGAAGGGATTAAAACTATATTCGGAATAAACCGGCTCCAGGCTCTGCCAGGCCGGGCCAAAACTTTCCACCAGCAGGTCACGGTCAGCATACACCGGATCAGCGGGATAGACCACCGGCAAGGCCCGGCTTTCCCCCCAGCCCAGGGCCGGGGAAGCCAGCCGCATATCCGCATCCACCAAGGAAGAATGCACCCCGGCCGCGCAGCCGGTACACAAAAACAACGGTACGATCAACCACAGCATCCATTTCATCGTCTTCATCGTCCTGCCTCCTTACCGCCTCATCGCCCGGGCCGGACTGCTCCGGGCGGCAAAAAATGCCGTTGCCAGCCGTGGCGAAGCTCGTTTGTCCACGTCTGCCCGCATTTCTTGCACTTTTCGTGCCATTCCCACCGAAAAATCCGGACAAAAAGCGGGCGCGGCAAAAACATATTTACCAATC
The DNA here is from genome assembly GCA_002421565.1 of Desulfobulbaceae bacterium UBA5628. Taxonomy (GTDB): domain Bacteria; phylum Desulfobacterota; class Desulfobulbia; order Desulfobulbales; family Desulfurivibrionaceae; genus UBA5628. Next base: position 5,684 of record DIKC01000023.1, read on the forward strand.
GCGCCTGATCGATTATCTTAGCCGGTTTAACCGGTAACATTCCCGTAAGAGGCTCGGGCAGGAGGAACACCATGGCACGAATCACCGTAGAAGACTGTCTTGCCAAAATCGGCAACGAAAACCGTTTTGCCCTGATCCATCTGGCAGTAGAGCGGGTCAAGCAGCACCGGCAGGGGGCGCCGTTCATCGATCGCTGCAAAAACAAGGAAATCGTCTGCACCCTCCGGGAAATCGCCCGGGGCCAGGTGAGCTTCGGCAATCTCAAGGAACTGGCCAAGGAGGCTAAAAACATTTCCGCCGCCGCCCAGGCCGAAGACGAACCGGCAACCGAAACGCAAGACCAGCAAGATTAAGGCATGGAACCGGATTATTACCGGACGCTGGGGATCTCCCCCAACGCCTCGGTCGATGAAATAAAAAAGGCGTACCGGAAACTGGCGCTGAAATACCACCCGGATCGCAACCCGGACAACCGGGAGGCGGAGGAACAGTTCAAGACCGCCACCGAGGCCTACGAGGTGCTGGGCGATCTGGAAAAACGGAAAATCTACGACCGTTACGGGGTGGCCGGTCTGCGCGACAGCGGCTACAACGGGCCGGGCAACTTTAACGATATCTTTTCCGGCTTCGGCGATATTTTCAGCGATCTTTTCGGCTTCGGCGGCGGCAGCCCCAACGGCCAGCGCCGCCAAGGGCCGATGCCGGGCAACGACCTGCGCTACGACCTGACCATCTCCTTTATGGAGGCGGTGGCCGGGGTGGAAAAGGAACTGGAGATCAACAAACGGGAAACCTGCTGGACCTGCGAAGGCAGCGGCCTGCGGCCCGGCTCCCGGCCGGAGACCTGCCCCACCTGCCACGGCCGGGGCCAGGTGCTTCACGCCCAGGGGCCGTTCCGGATTCAAACCGCCTGCCCCCATTGCCACGGACACGGACAGATCATCA
>DIKC01000060.1 GCA_002421565.1 Desulfobulbaceae bacterium UBA5628
AGGGCCGCACCATCCGCATCCCGGTCCACATGATCGACACCATCAACCGCCTGCTCAAGGGGGCCAAGGAATTCATGCGGGAACAGGGCCGGGAACCGACCCCGGAGGAGATGGCCGAGCGCCTGGACATCGACGCAGTCAAGGTGAAAAACGTCCTCAAAATCGCCCGCGAGCCCCTTTCCCTGGACACCCCGGTGGGCAGCGGCGAGGACAGCTTTCTCTCCGATTTCATCGAAGACACCGACACCGCCGCCCCGGACGAGGCCTCGATCACCAAAAACCTCAGCGACAGCCTCCAGCGGGTGCTGAAAACCCTCACCCCCCGCGAGGAAAAGGTGCTGCGCCTGCGCTTCGGGATCGACACCTCGGTGGATCACACCCTGGAGGAAGTGGGCGAGAGCTTCTCGGTCACCCGCGAACGCATACGCCAGATCGAGGCCAAGGCCCTGAAAAAGCTCAAGCACCCCACCCGCAAAAACATCCTCCACTCCTTCTACGAGGAAGAATGAGCGGGCAACTGCTTTGGCTCACTTTGGCGCATACCCCCGGCTTGGGGCCGACGGGTTGCCGCCGGCTGCTGGCCCATTTTGGCGAGATCGAGCCGATCTTCGCGGCCAAGACCGGGGAGTTGCAGGCGGTGGCCGGGATCGGGCCGAAGGTCGCCAGGGCCGTTGCCGAGCGGACGGCCATGCCCCAGGCGGAAGCGGAACTGGCCAAGGCGAGTAAGGCCGGGGTTCATTGCCTGGCCTTTTCCGATCCCGCCTATCCCACCCTGCTGCGGGAAATCGCCGATCCGCCCCTGGTGCTTTACGCCAAGGGCAACCCGGAACTCCTCAGTCGGCCTTCAATCGCGGTGGTCGGGGCGCGGGCCGCCACCATCTACGGCAAGAAGATGGCGGAAAATTTCGCCGCCGCCCTCGCCCGGGTCGGGCTGACGGTGACCAGCGGCCTGGCCCTGGGGATCGACACCTGCGCCCACCAAGGCGCTTTGGCCGCCAACGGCGCCACCATCGCGGTTCTGGGCTGCGGCCTGGACGTGATTTATCCGCCCCAAAATAAAAAACTTTTTGCAATGATCGCGACAAGCGGTATGCTCTTGAGCGAATATCCCTTGGGCACCCAGCCGGATAGTTTCCGTTTTCCGGCCCGCAACCGGATCATCAGCGGCATCAGCCAGGGGGTGGTGGTGATCGAGGCGGCCGGCCGCTCCGGTTCGCTGATCACCGCCGAGTTTGCCCTGGAGCAGGGGCGAGAGGTTTTCGCCATGCCGGGCCGGGTCGATTCCGGCAAGAGCGAGGGCTGCCATCGCCTGATTCAGGAAGGGGCCAAGCTGGTGCAGCGGGCCGAGGACATCCTGAGCGAACTTGGCGCCATGTTGCCGGAGCAAACCGGCGCCACCTCAACCCCGGCGCTGGCCGCCGGGCCGACCAAACCGCCCACCGCCACGGAAGCGGCCATTTTGGCGGTTCTCGACCACTACCCCCGGGACATCGAGGAGATCATCGCCGCCTGCGGCCTGCCGGCCCATACGGTCACCGCCGCCCTCCTCGGCCTGGAATTGAGCGGCAGAGTAGAAGCCTCACCCGGCCCCCAGTACAGGTTGAACGGGCAATAACAGGCATCAAGACAAAAATTTTATCTTTGGGACAACATGGGAAAATCGCTGATTATCGTGGAATCGCCAGCCAAGGCGAGGACGCTGCAGAAATATCTGGGCAAGAATTTTACGGTCAAGGCCTCGGTGGGCCATATCCGCGACCTGCCGACCAAGACCCTGGGGGTGGACATCGAGCATAATTTCGCTCCCCAGTACGTCACCATCAAGGGCAAAAGCAAGGTCATCAGCGAGCTGAAAAGCGCCGCCAAAGACGTGGACGAGATTTTCCTCGCCCCTGACCCCGACCGCGAGGGGGAGGCGATCGCCTTTCACATCGCCGAATCCCTGGCCGGAATCAAAAAGCCGATCCACCGGGTGCTGTTCCACGAATTGACCAAAAAGGCGATTCTGGCCGCCCTGGAAAACGCCACCGAGGTCAACCGCCCCCGCTTCGAGGCCCAGCAGGCCCGCCGGATTCTCGACCGGCTGGTGGGCTACCAGATTTCCCCCCTGCTCTGGGACAAGGTGCGCCGAGGCTTGAGCGCCGGCCGGGTGCAGTCGGTGGCGGTGCGGATGATCAGCGAGCGGGAGCGGGAAATAAACGCCTTTGTCAGCGAGGAATACTGGTCGATCCAGGCCCGCCTGGAAGGCAAAACTCCGCCCCCCTTCCTGGCCGCCCTGGAAAAGGTGGCGGGCAAGAAACTCGATAATCGCAAACAGAAAATCGCCTCCCAGGCCGAGGCCGAGGCCCTGGAAAAGGCCCTGCGCCAGGCGACCTTCACCGTCAGCAAGGTGGAGCAGAAGGAAAAAAAGCGCTACCCCAGCCCGCCCTTCATCACCAGCACCCTCCAGATCGAGGCCAACCGCAAGCTGCGCTTTTCCGCCAAAAAGACCATGTCCCTGGCCCAGCGCCTTTACGAGGGAATCGAAGTGGGCCAGGAAGGCCCCACCGGCCTGATCACCTNNACCGACTCCACCCGGATCAACGACGAGGCCATCGCCGGAGCCCGCCAGTTCATCGGCCAGACCTACGGCCCGGATTTCCTGCCCCCCAAGCCGATCCACTACAAGGCCGGCAAATCGGCCCAGGACGCCCATGAGGCGGTCCGCCCCACCGATCTCGCCCACACCCCGGAAAAGCTGGCCCCCTTGCTGGACAAGGACATGCTCGCCCTCTACACCCTGATCTGGAAGCGCTTTCTCGCCTGCCAGATGGCCCCGGCCCGCTACGATCAGACCTCGATCCTGGTCGCCGCCGATAAGCACGAATTGAAGGCGGTGGGTTCGATCATGCGCTTTCCCGGCTTTATAACCATCTATGTCGAATCCGAGGACGAAAACGCCGAGGCCGCCGATGACAGCGCCACCCTCCCCGATCTCAAGGCCGGCGACACCCTCAAACTGCTGGAACTGCTGCCCAAACAGCACTTCACCCAGCCGCCGCCCCGCTACACCGAAGCCACCCTGGTCAAGGCCTTGGAGGAAAACGGGGTCGGCCGGCCAAGCACCTACGCGGCGATCATCTCCACCATCCAGGACAAGGAGTATGTCCGCCTGGAGCAGCGCCGCTTCTTCCCCACCGATCTCGGGCTGATCGTCAACGATCTGCTGGTGGACCACTTCCCGGCGGTGATCGACGTGGAATTCACCGCCTCCATGGAAGGCCGCCTCGATGAGGTGGAAAGCGGCGCCAAGGAGTGGGTCGGGGTCTTGCGCGATTTTTACGGCCCCTTCAAGGAGACCCTGGAGCGGGCCAAGGAAGAGATGAAATCACTCAAGCGCTCGGCCGTGCCCACCGACCTCAAGTGCCCCCTCTGCGGCGGCAGCATGGTAATCAAGTGGGGGAAAAACGGCGAGTTCCTGGCCTGCGAGAATTTCCCGGACTGCAAGCACACCTCGGATTTCACCCGGGAGGCGGACGGCAAGGTGGTGCCGGTGATCGCGCCCGCGCCGGAGGAATCAACCGAGGTCTGCGAAAAATGCGGCAAGGCGATGGTCTATAAAAACGGCCGCTTCGGCCGCTTCCTGGCCTGTTCCGGGTATCCCGAGTGCAAGAACGTCCGGGCGATTTCCACCGGGGTGCCCTGCCCGGAACCGGGTTGCGACGGCGAGCTGGTGCAGAAGGTTTCCAAGCGGGGCAAGGTCTTTTACAGTTGCAACCGCTATCCCAAATGCACCTTTGCCACCTGGGACAAGCCGGTCAACCGCCCCTGCCTGCTCTGCGATTCCCCTTATCTGGTGGAAAAGGAGAGCAAAAAAGAGGGCCGGCAAATCAAATGCCCGGTCAAGGGCTGCCACTACAAGGAAACCCTGGAACCGGAATCCGGGGAGTAGGCAAGGCGAAAAAAAGGTGGGATTTTCCGGCAATGGATGTTTATAATAAAGGCATCCACTTTTCAGGCGGCATTTTCAATTTCGGAGGTCAGCAATGATTTCAGGGGTCCAATCAGCACTCTCCGGCCTCATGGCGCTCCAGAAAAAGAGCGAGGCCTCGGCCCACAACACCGCCAACGTCAACACCGACGGCTACAAGAAGGTGCGGGTGACCATCTCCGGCGAAGAGCCCCAGGGGGTCACCGCCCGGGCGGAAACGGTAAACACCCCCGGCCCGCTGGTGCCGGAAATGACCGCCAGCGGCGAAATGGAAATGGTGGAGAAATCCAACGTCGAACTGACCGAGGAACTCCCCAACCAGATGCTCAGCCGCCGCTTCTTCCAAGCCAATCTCAAGACCGTCCAAATCCACGACGAAATGCTCGGCAGCCTGCTGGACATCAAAGGATAAACCGAGCCCGCCATGAATTTCAGCATTGAGTGCGAGGAAGAAGTTGATGGCCGCTGGCTCGCCGAGGTTCCGCAGCTTCCCGGCGTCCTGTGCTACGGCAAAACCGCAGAGGAAGCTATAGCGAAGGTTGAAGTGCTTGCCCTCCGTGCCATGGCTGAACGCCTTGAGCACAACGAATCGCGTCCCGTCGAAATCAATATCTCTCTTCCCCTCGCCGCATGAGTCAGTGGCCGTCCCTCAAGGCCAAGCGGTTGCTTGCGGCGCTGTTTGGCATAGGGTGGCAAGTCAAGCGGCACTCTGGTTCTCACCGAACGCTGTCCCGCGAAGGGTGGCCCGATGTCGTCTTCTCGTTTCACGACGGCGAAGAAATCGGCCCCCGAATGCTTGCGCGTATCGCCAAACACACCGGCATCACTCCCGAAGACCTGTGATGCCGAACTCTACAGTCCACGGGTGCGCCGGTTGCGGCGCGCCCGTGGACTTTGCACGTTAGCCTTCTCGATGGCACGCACTGCTTTAGCCGACATAGCATTTGACGAACAGGACGCGAATCTATTCCTCGTCAAGGATGCTCGCCTGCGCGCCGACGCACTCAAGCATTCCATCCTTCCACGGCTTCAGGTAGTGATGAATGAAGCCATTATGTCAATCAGAAACGTGCTCGGAGTCGAGGCGCTAAGCGATTCCATCGTCAGTGTCGGCCCAAACTTCCGTACCAAACGAACGAGCGAGCTTGAGCATCTCTATGACTCAGCTCTTGTTGCCCTTGGCGGGCAGCGAAAAGATAAGTGGCCGGGCTTCTCTCGAACTGATGGAAAGCCTGTGCAAATCCTACCCTTTCGATTGGGTTTTGTACTTGATCGATTTGGTGTTTCAATCATCTTGGAAAATAGATGGATGAGGCGGCTTACGCGGGGATGCTTCAATAGCCTGCTCAAGTTCCATCTCGACAACGAGGAGAAGATAAATGCGTTGTGTTTCGCATCTGGTATGCAGCCTGCTCCTCTCGTCACGAATTCGCTGCCTTACCTATCTACCCAGACGGATCAGTATCGTGTCCGCCTCGAAAATGGCTGGTTCGACAATCATTTCTTCGGGCATACCTATCACTTTTCTGTTCTTGAGCCACAGTTACAAAGATTGATTTCCGCATACACGATCTTCTTCCCCATCTATGATTCATACATACGCATAGCGAAAGATATTCCACCACGGCTCGATGAATTGACAGCAAAGCTAAACGCGTGGTTGCAGGTAGAAATTGAGCGTAAAGATAATGACATTGATGAAAAGGTCGCCATCGACCCTCATGCAATTCATTCGGCGGCGATTTCCGCGGAGCAGAAAATTCGAGTCATGCCAGCCATACGTTGGCAAGTGTTCCAGCGCGATGGATGGAAGTGCGTAGCCTGCGGTAGGTCATCGCATGATGACGCGATTCTTCACGTCGATCATATTCTGCCTCGATCGCTCGGCGGACATGACGGAATCGACAACTACCAAACCTTGTGTAATGTATGCAATCTTGGCAAAGGTAATCGTAATGCTACGAATCTGCGGCGAGAAGGATAACGCTGCGCAATAACGCTGCGCAATAAAGCTGCTCAACGCCAGAGGGTCTGGCCGGGGGCCTCAAAGGTGGCACGGCCGGCTAGAATGGTGAGTACCGCCCGCCCCTGCAAATCCCAGCCGAGGAAGGGGGAGTTGCGGCTTTTGGAAACCACCGTTTCCGCCTGGTAGGTGAAGCTGAGTTCCGGGTCGATCACGGTCAGGTCGGCCGGCGCTTCTTCTTGCAGGGTGCCGCCGCTCACGCCCAGAATCCGGGCCGGGTTGGCGGCCAGCAGTTCGATCATCCGGGCCGGGGAAATGACCCCCTCCCGCACCAGGGCCAGGGTCAGGGGAACCGAGGTTTCCAGGCCGATGATTCCGTTGGCGGCGAGATCGAATTCCACTTCCTTTTCCAGGGCGCTGTGGGGGGCGTGGTCGGTGGCGATGGCGTCCAGGGTGCCGTCGGCCAATCCTTGCCGGATGGCGGCGAGATCGTCGGCGGTGCGGAGGGGCGGATTCATCTTGGCGCGGGTATCGTAATCGCCCACCGCCTCCTCGGTGAGGGTGAAGTAATGGGGGGCGGTTTCCGCGGTCACCCGGCCGCCCCTGGCCTTGGCCCGCCGGATCAGATCCACCGCCTCCCTAGTGCTGACATGGGCGATATGGATCGGCCGGCCGGTATATTCGGCCAGGGCGAGATCGCGGTAAACCATGATCTCCTCGGCCACCCGGGGAATGCCGCGCAGGCCGAGGCGGGTGGCAAGCGCCCCCTCGTTCATCGCTCCGTGATGGCTGAGGCTGCTCTCCTCGGGATGGGAGATAACCAGCAGGTCGTGATTGCCGGCATATTCCAAGGCCCGCCGCATGAGCTGGCTGTTGCCCACTGGCCGGCCGTCGTCGCTTACCGCCACCGCCCCGCCCCGTCGCATTTCCCCGAACGGGGCCAGGCTTTCGCCGTCGCTGCCCCGGCTGATCGCTCCCACCGGATAAATCCTGGTCGCCGCCCCCTGCGCCCGGGCCATGATCAGGGCGGTGACCGCCTCGCAATCGTTGACCGGCCTGGTGTTGGGCATGCAGGCCACGGCGGTGAAGCCGCCGGCCGCCGCCGCCAAAGCGCCGCTGGCAATGGTTTCCTTGTGTTCGTCGCCAGGCTCGCGGAGATGAACGTGGATGTCGATCAGGCCCGGAACCAGCCAGCGGCCGCCGAGATCGATCCGGGGTACGCCGGCCGGGATTGCCGCCGGGGCCGGCCCGGCAAAGACCGCCTTGATCCGGCCCTCTTCCAGCCACACCCCGCCAAGGCCGTCCAGGCCTCGTCGCGGATCAATCAGCCGCCCGTTTATCAGACACCGCGCCTCCACTTATTCGCCTCCCATGATCAGATAAAGCAGGGCCATCCGCACCGCCACCCCGTTGGTCACCTGGTCGAGGATCACCGAACGCGGCCCGTCGGCCAGGGCGGGATCAAGCTCCACCCCCCGATTGATCGGACCGGGATGCATGATGATCGCGTCCGCTTTGGCCCCGGCCATCACCGCCGGGGTAATCCCGAAAAAGGTGGCATATTCACGCAGCGAGGGGAGCAGGGGGTCCTGCTGCCGTTCGTGCTGAATGCGCAGGGCCATGACCACGTCGGCATCGGCCACCGCCTCGCGCACCGTGGGGCAAACCGTGGCCCCCAGTTGTTCGATGCCGGGCGGGATCAGGGTGGCCGGGCCGCTGACCCGCACTTCCGCCCCCATTTTGGAAAACCCGATGATATTGGAATGGGCCACCCGGCTGTGGCTGATATCGCCGATAATCGCCACCCGCAGCCCCTCGATCCGGCCCTTGTTTTCCTGGACGGTGAGGAGATCGAGCAGCCCCTGGCTGGGATGTTCGTGGGTGCCGTCGCCGGCATTGATCACCGAGGCCGGGATATGCTCGGCCAGCAGCCGGGCCGAACCGGAACGGGCGTGGCGGATGATGATGCAGTCGGGATTCATCGCCGCCAGGTTGCGGGCGGTATCGACCATGGTTTCGCCCTTGACGGTGCTGCTGCCGCTGTTGCCGATGTTGAAGGTATCGGCGCTCATCCGCTTGGCCGCCACCTCGAAGGAAAGGCGGGTGCGGGTGGAGGGCTCGAAAAAGAGATTGATCACCGTCCGGCCGCGGAGGGTGGGAACCTTCTTGATGTTGCGCTGGGAAATTTCCTTGAACGAATCGGCGGTGCGGAGAATAAAGGCGATGTCGGCGGCCGAGAGATCGGCCAGCCCCAGGATGTGCTTGTGACTAAAACGGTAGTCAGCGTTCATCTTGCCCTTTGGTAACCGTTCAGCGGATGATGTTGCCGAGCCGCGACCAGCGGACCGCGGTCTCTTCCCCGTCCCACGACCAATATATCATAAAGGCCCGGCCCTTCACCGCTCGAAAATCGACCATCCCCCAGAAGCGGCCATCGTGGCTGTTGTCCCGGTTGTCGCCCATGACGAGAAGCTGCTCGGCCGCCACCGTGACCGGGCCGAAGTTGTCGCGGGGCTGCTGGTCAGCGCTGTAGAGCCGCTCGTCGAGAAAAACGGCGTGGGGATCATCGATCCGTTCACCGTTGACATAGACCACCTTGTCCTTGATTTCAACCGTGTCGCCCGGCCGTCCGATCACCCGCTTGATGTAGTCCTGGGAGGGATTTTGCGGATATTTGAAGACGATCACATCCTGCCGTTGCGGCTCGCCCAGTTCCAACCAGGCCTCGCCGGAAAAGGGATTGCGCACCCCGTAGGCAAACTTGCTGACCAGGATATGATCGCCCACCAGGAGGGTGGGAATCATCGAGCCGGAAGGAATTTTAAAGGCCTGCACCACAAAGGTGCGGATGAAAAAGGCGAGCAGGAGGGCGATGATAATCGCCTCGGCATATTCGCGGAAAACTGATTTGCGGAATTCCTGGGCAGGTTCGATCAAGTTGACATCCTCCGGGGCCGGATTGAGCGGCAGCGGACGATTCCGGCCGGTTGCCCGATTCTCTTCCGCTGCAAATGGCCGGAGATATACCGCAAACTCCGGCAAAAAACAAGGCTGATGATCGCGGTTTTTTTTGCAATTCCGGCAAGTAACGCTGCTTTACCCTTGACAGGCGATTTATTTTGTGTCCTTAATGCTCATAGCCTGCGTAAGGCGTGGGCGTCGGCGAACCCCGGCGACGCCTGCAATATAGCCAAAAAAATAAAGTTTCGGCCGCATTCGGCCGAATATAAAAGGTCATGGGACTCTCATTTCCTAAAATAAAGCTGCCTCGGCTTAAAATGCCCGCCCGACGAAAACGGGAAGAGCTGGCCTTGGGGCTGGATATCGGCTCCCATGCGGTGAAAATCTGCGAACTGGCCAGCACCGGCAACGGCTACCGGCTCAAAGGCCTGGGTAGCGCCCTCTTGCCGCCCGACTCCCTGGAAGACGGCGCCCTGGTCGCTCCCGAGGAAGTGGCCCGGGTGATCGCCGCCCTGATCGCCAATCTCAAGCCCAAAACCAAAAAAGTCGCCTTTTCCGTCTCCGGTTATTCGGTGATCGTTAAAAAGATCAACCTGGAAGTGATGACCACCGAGGAGTTGGACAAACACATCCACGAAGAGGCGGAGCAATACATCCCCTTTGACATCGACGATGTGTATCTCGATTGCCAGGATCTCCACACCAACACCGAAGAGGAAGAACGCACCGATGTGATGCTGGTTGCCGCCAAAAAAGAGGTGGTGGATGGCTATCTGGAAATGCTGCAATCGATCGGACTCAAGCCGGTGGTGGTGGACGTGGACGCCTTTGCCCTAGAAAACGCCTTTGAAACCAGCTTCAGCCAGGATGAAAACGTGGCCCTGGTGGACATCGGCGCCTCCAAAATGAATCTCAATCTCCTGGCCGGTGGCAGTTCCGCCCTGGCCCGGGACGTGGTGCTGGGCGGCCGCCAGTTGACCGAACAAATCGCCAAGGCCCTCAATCTTTCCTTTGACGAGGCCGAAGAGCTCAAGCTGGGCCGCACCGCCGCCCCTGATCAGGAGACCCAGGAGACCATCGCCCGGCTGGTGCGGGAAACCTGCACTCAGTGGAGCGCCGAGATCAAGCGGGCGCTTGATTTCTACCAGACCAACCACCCCGATGATCCGATCCAGCGGCTGGTAATCAGTGGCGGCGGCGCCAAGTTGGCCGGGCTGGCCGACTTCCTCGGCCGGGAAACCGGCCTGCCGGCCGAGATTTTCAATCCCTTTGCCCGGGCGGAAGTTGATGAAAGCGTGATCAATCCCGCCTACCTCAAGGCGGTTGCCCCGGAAATGGTGCTGGCCGCCGGTCTGGCCACCCGGCCGGCGGAGTTCTAGGGGGCGACCATGATCCGGATCAACCTGCTCCCCATCAAGCAGATCAAAAAGCGCCTGCGCCTGCGCCAGGAGGCGATCGGCTTCGTTCTCTCGCTGCTGGTGGTGCTGGCGGTGCTGCTCGCGGTCGCTCTGGGCCTGAACGGCGCCATCAATTCTCTGAAGGCCGAGATCAAGGGACTGGAGCAGAAAAAAAATTCCTATACCGCGATCATCAAGCAAATCGAACAGATTAAAAAGGAGCGGGAGGCCCTGGAGGCCAAACTCAAGGCGATCGGCCAGTTGCAGGCCGGTTCCCAGATCACGGTGCGGGTACTGGATGAAGTGGCCAACCTGACCCCGGCCGACCGGATGTGGCTGACCTCCATGCGGGTGGCCGGAAGTCGCCTGCAACTGGCGGGGGTGGCCTTGGACAACGCCACCGTTGCTCAGTATATGCGGGGTTTGGAAAGTTCGCCCTTCTTCGGGGTGGCTGACCTGGCCAACTCTTCCCAAACCACGGCCGGCGGCCAAAAACTGACTTCCTTTGCCCTCAGCATCGCGATCACGCCGCCTGCCCCGCCGGAGGCAAAAGCGCCGACCGAGCCGCCGCCACCCGAACCGGGGAAAAAGCGATGAATCCCAAACTCGCCGATCTCATCAAAAGTTTGGACGCCTTCCTGGAGGCCAGGGTCAGCAAACTGGAGCCCAAGATCAAGCTGGCCATCTGTCTGGCCGCTTGGGCGGTGCCGGCCGCGGCCTTTTTCTTTCTGGTCTATACCCCCAAGAGCGAGGAAATCGGCAAGCTGGAAAGCCGCAAAACCAAGCTGGCCGACGAAATCCGCCAGGTGGAAAAGGTGGCCCGGGAACTGGACAAACACAAGGCGGAACAGCGAGAGGTTGAAATCCGCTTCCAAGCCGCCTCCCTGCTTCTGCCGGGGCAACAGGAGATCCCCTCCCTGCTGACCAATATCTCCGGCCAGGGGATCAACTCCGGCCTGGAATTTCTCTCCTTCAAGCCGCAGAAGGAAGCACCCAAGGAATTTTACGCCGAAATCCCGGTGGATATTGCGATCCGGGGGCCGTACCATAATGTCGGCCTTTTTCTCGACAAGATCAGCAAACTGCCGCGAATCGTCACGGTCAATAATTTAAACATGGGTTCTCCCACCCGGATGGATAAGGCGATGACACTGAACACCACCTTTACCCTGGTAACCTATCGCTTCATAGAACCGAAGCCGCAGGAAGATGCTAAAAAGCCGCCGAAAAAGAAAAAATAAGCCGGCTCGGCGATTCTCGCTCGCCTTGCTTTTGGCGCTGACTCTGACCCTGGCCCTGGGGCCGGGAACGGCGAGTCTCGCCCAGGAAGCGGCGCCGGCCCCGGCGATTGCCCAAGAGACGGCGCCGCCGCCCGCCGAGGCCCCGGAGTTTCCGGTGATCGAGGTGGCCGACATCTTCGGGCCGGTCAGCGAAGACCAAGCCGAGGGAACAGCGGCCGTCACCCCGATTCTGGCCCCGGATGTTTCCCCGGAAGTGGCGGCCGCCCTGGAAGAATTCCTCCGCCAGGGGTTTAATCTTGGCTTCAACTATCAGCGGGAAGGAAGGGCCGATCCCTTCTTCCCCTTCCTGGCCCAGGAAATGCTCCAAGCGGCCACCGCGGAGCGGGAAGAATTGAGCGGCATGCGTCGCTATGAACCGGGGCAGTTGACCCTGGTGGCCATTGTTCAGGGCGGCCGGCAGCCCCTGGCCATGGTTCAGGACGCGGCCGGGGTCGGTTACATTATCCGGCCCGGCACTCCCATCGGCCGCACCGGCGAGGTAATCGCCATTGCCGCCGACCGGGTCATCATCCGTCAGGAGGCGTTTTCCCTGACCAAGGAAAAAGAATACCGCACCGTTGAAATGGTGCTACAGAAAGAGGGAGAGAAGAAATGAACCGTTTCCTCTGTTTTTTGATCGCGCTGCTGACCGCTTTGGCGGTGGCGGCCCCACCCGCCGCCGAGGCGGCCTACCGGATCGCCGCGGTCAACATCGAGCAAAGCGGTGAAAAGTTCCAGGTTCGGGTGAAAGGCGACGGGCCGCCCACCTATACCATGTATGAACTGTTCGAGCCGCTGCGGCTGGTGATCGATATCGCCGATGCCGCCCTGGCCCCCGAAGCCCTGACCAAAACCAAGCTGCCCCAGGGGCCGATCCAGGCCCTCAAAGGTTCGCTGCTGAGCGGCCAGAAACCGCCGGTAGCCCGGCTGGAACTGGAGTTGCGCGAAGACCGGGGTTACTCGGTGGAACGGCAAAAAAACGACATCGTGGTGGTCTTCTCCCGAACCGCCAGAAGTTCCGCTCCCAGCGTCACCCTGGCCGCGCCGGAACCATCGGGCGGGGCGGCGGCGATTATTGCCGATCTCGCGGCCCAACCGGCCCCGATGGTTGATCACCAGCCGGCGATTGCCGCCTTTCTTGGCAGCGGGGAGCGGATTCAGCCGCTGATCCCGCCGCTCGTCCCGGTCAAGGCGAAAACCTCCGCGCCCGCGCCGGAGCAGGCCCCGGCGGTTACCGCCCCTAAAGCCGCCCCGGCCGCCAAAGCGGCGACTCCTCCGGCCGCGCCGTCCGACACCTTCGGCTTTGCCGGTTATGAAAAACAAAAAATCAGCGTTGATTTCTTCAAAATCGACCTCCACAACGTCTTCCGCCTGTTCGGGGAAATCAGCGGCCAGAACATCGTGGTGGACGAAGGGGTCAAGGGCAACCTGACCCTGGCCCTCCAGGAAGTGCCGTGGGATTTCGCCCTCGACATCATCCTCAATCTCAAGGATCTCCAGAAAGAAGAGCGCTTCAGCACCATCGTCATTTCGCCCAAGGCCAAGCAGTTTGTCTGGCCCAAGACCGCCACCGACGCCATCGCCTTCAAAGCCGACGGCAGCATGGAAAAAGTCGAGGCGATCTCGGTACGCCAGCGGCTGGAGACCCCGAAAGAGGTACTGGAGGCCAAGGATCTCATCCGCCAGGCAGGTGATCTCGAAAAACGGGGCGAATATGAAGCGGCCCTGGCCCGCTATGAAGAAGCCTTTGCCAAATGGCCGGACAACGGCGGCCTGGCGATGCGGATGGCCACCATCTGCCTGGCCCGGCTCGGCCTTAACGCCAAAACGGTTCATTACGCCAAAGCGGCCCTGGCCCTGGAGCCGAACAACGGCGAAGCGGCCCTGCTGGCAGCCATTGCCCTGGCCAACATGAAAAAGGTGGAAGAAGCCAAGGGCTACTTTGACCGCGCCATCAGCACCCCCCGGCCGACGGCGGAGGCGCTTCTCAACTATGCCGCCTTTGCCGAGGAACACGAAAGTTACCACGGCGCCCAGGCCCTGCTCGCCCGCCATACCCAACTCTACGGCGACACCTTGGACACCATGGTGGGCCGCGCCAGACTGTATGATAAACTGGGCGATGAGGGAAAAGCGGTGGGCGAATACCGCACTCTGCTCTTTTCCGGCTACCAGTTGCCCGAGGATCTGTACCGTTATGTGCAGGGCCGGGTTACGGCGGCCGGGGAATAAAAAGGGGAAAGAATAATGTTAAAGATGAGCGCAACGACCATGAAAATCTTATTGATTCCGACCCTGATCCTGTTGACGGCGCTGGCCGCCCTGCTGACGG
>DIKC01000018.1 GCA_002421565.1 Desulfobulbaceae bacterium UBA5628
CCGATGTCCCGGCGGCTGGGGCCGCGCATGAAGCGGACCTCGCCGACGCAATAGGGCGGGAAGTTGTAGTGAAGCATGAAGGGCTTGAAGGACATCCCCTGGAGGGATTCGACCCGTTGCTCATCCTCGCCGCTGCCCAGGGTGGCGCTGACCATGACCTGGGTTTCGCCGCGGGTGAAGAGGGCCGAGCCGTGGGCCCGGGGCAGGGCCGCCACTTCGCAACTGATCGGCCGCACCTGATCAAAGCTGCGATTGTCGATCCGCACCTGTTCCTTAACGATCCGTTCCCGCATCATCTTTTTGTTGAGATCGTGGAGTAGTCCCTTGGCCGCCTTCAGTTCGTCCGGGAATTCGGCCGCCAGTCCTTCCAGTACCTTGGTCTGGAGGGCGTGGTAGCGATCGCTGCGCTCCTTTTTGTCGGCGGTGCTGATTACCTCTTTCATCCCCTCGCTGGCCAGTTCCGCCACCCGCTGCTTGAGCACTTCGTTGACCTTGGGGGGCGCCACTTCCAGCTTGGGCCGGCCCACTGCCTGGCGCATTTCTTCCTGGAGGGCGATGATCGGCTGCATCGCCTCGTGGGCAAAGAAGATGCCCTGCATCACTTCCTCTTCCGAGAGGTTGTCCGAGCCGCCTTCCACCATTACCACCGCCTTGGCGCTACCGGCCACGATCAGGTTGAGGCGGGATTTGGTTTGTTCTTCCCGGTTGGGGTTGAGGACATAGTTGCCGTCCACCATCGCCACCCGTACCCCGGCGATCGGCCCCAGGAAGGGGATGTGGGAGACGGTAAGGGCGGCGGAAGCGCCGATCATCGCCAGCATGTCCGGATCGTTTTCCTGGTCGGCGGAAAGGACGGTGGCGATGACCTGGGTTTCATGCTGATAGCCGGGGGCAAAGAGCGGCCGCAGGGGCCGGTCGATAAAGCGGCAGGAAAGGGTTTCCTTGTCGGTGGGGCGGCCGATTTCCCGCCGGAAAAAGCTGCCGGGAATCCGGCCCACCGCGTAGAAACGCTCCTGGTATTCCACGGTCAGGGGCAGGAAATCCACCTCCGCCTTGGCTTCCTTGGCGGCGGTGGCGGTCACCAGAACCACGGTCTCGCCGTAGGTGACCAGGGCCGAACCGCTGGCCTGCTTGGCCAATCGGCCGGTTTCAATGGTAAGGGTTCTACCGCCTAATTCAATACTTGCTTTCTTGAACATATCCTCTCCTTGCTTGCTGTGCCGACGGACCCTTGCCCGCCGGCCTTGCTTTTGGCCCGATACCAAAAGACGCGGCCCCTGTCGGTTGGACAGGGGCCGGCGATGATACATGGCTGCCTGTTATGCGTTTATTTTCTGATTCCCAGTTTCTGGATGATTTCCCGGTAACGCTCGACGCTCTTGCCCTTGACGTAATCGAGCAGGCGGCGGCGCTGGCCGACCAGCTTCAAGAGGCCGCGCCGGGAGTGGTGATCTTTCTTGTGTTCCTTGAAATGTTCGGTGAGATAGGTGATCCGGGCGCTCAAGAGGGCGATCTGCACCTCCGAGGAACCGGTGTCGTTGGTGTGCTTGGCGTGTTCGCTGATGATTTTCTGCTTGTCTTCCGTTTGCATGGTCACGATCAAAACTCCTTGCCAAAATTGAGAATTCGGGAGATCGCCAGTCGGTTTTGCCGCCAACCGGCCATTCCTAGTTGAAGAACGTTTCTAAATAAATGAATTCGGCGCCAATGTCAACCGTTACCTTGCCGCGTCGGGGGCAGCGGCGGGGGCGCCTTCGCTGCTCTTGGTCAGGGCGGTGATCGCGGTCACCGGCAGGAGGGCGGCCGCCAGTTGTTCAGCGGGGATCGGCCGCTGGAAGAGGAGATTGCCGTCGATCGCGGTCTCCACCCGGAAGGGGCCGCTGGCCAGGCGGCGGAGGGCGACGAGATAGGCGCCGCAGCCCAACTCCCGGCCAAGGTCGTGGGCCAGGGTTCGGATATAGGTGCCCTTGCCGCAACGCACTCGCAGGGTGACGGTGAGGGCGGCCCGGTCAACGGCCTCGATGGTCAGTTGATGAATAATGATCCGGCGGGGCGGTTTGCTCACCGGTTGCCCTTGCCGGGCATAGGCATAGAGCGGTTTGCCCAGGTGCTTGACCGCCGAATAGGCCGGCGGCGTCTGCTCCTGTTCGCCCAAGAAGGCGGCAGCCACTTGCGGCAGGCGGTTGAGATGTTCTTCCGTGACCGGCCCTTCCGCGATGATTTTACCTTCGGGATCGTGGGTGTCGGTGGTGATCCCCAGGCGGAGCATGGCCTGGTATTCCTTGTCGCCTTCCATCAGTTGCGGCACCAGGCGGGTGGCCTCGCGGCCGACGCAGACGATCAGGAGGCCGGAGGCAAAGGGGTCGAGGGTGCCGGCGTGGCCGACCTTCTTGACCCCCAGGCCGCGACGCACCATCTGCACTATGCGAAAGGAGGTGGGGCCGACCGGTTTGTCGATCAGCAGTACTCCGGTCGGGGGGGGCGGCAGCGAATCGTCCGCGCCTTTCACCGGCCGCTCGTCAAGGGCAGCAGTTCCGCCAGCAGGCGGGGGGAGAGTTCGTCGATGGTGGTGTCCCGCATCTTGAAACCGGCCGCGTTGCGATGGCCGCCGCCCCCGAACCGGGCCGCCACCTTGGCCACGTCATAGGCAGTGCCTTTGGAGCGAAGACTGACGGTGACCATGCCCTTTTCCGCTTCCTTGAGAAAGGCCGCGATTTTGACGCTGTCCAGGGCCCGGGGATAGTTGATGAAGCCCTCGGTGTCGGCCGGGGCCGCGCCGGTGCGGGCAAAAAGCTCATTGGGAGCGATGATCATCGCGATTTTATGGTCGCCGTGGAGGGTCAGGGTTTCCAGCACCAGCTTGAGCAACTGGAGGCGGTTGAGGCTGAAATTATCAAAGAGTTTTCCGGCCACTTCGGCCGGTTTCACCCCGTAGGCGAGCAGTTCCCGCGCCACCCGGAAGGTGTCGGCCGAGGTGGAGGAGTATTTGAAAGAGCCGGTGTCGGCGACAATGGCGGCGTAGAGGCAGTAGGCGGCGGCCGGCGGAATTTCCGCCTCAAGCGCCATGGCCAGATCGTAAACCATTTCGCCGGTGGCGGCCCGGGTCGGATCGACCCAGCGCAGATCGCCGAAATCCTGATGGCCGGCATGGTGATCGAGCACCAGGAAGGGATGGATTCCGAGCAGGGCTTCGCGGGCCTCGCCCAGGCGGTAGGAGTCGCCGCAATCCAAGGCCACCGCGCAGTCAACGGTGGCAAGATCGGGCAGGCCGACGGTAAGCAGATCGCTGCCCGGCAGGAAGTCGTAAAGATGGGAGGCTTTTTCCTCACTGTAGAGAACCACTTCCTTGCCCATGCCGGCCAGAATCTTGCCCAGTCCCAGTTGGGAGCCAAGGGCGTCGGCGTCGGGATGGACATGGGTGAGGATCAGCACCCGGCGGGCGTTCTTGAGGGTGGCGGCGATCGCTTCAAGGGGATTGGGGGTCATCGTGGTGTTCCTCCTTGATTTCCTGGAAAACCCGTTCCAGGGCCTGTTGCTCGGCCAAGGAACGATCATGTTCAAAGATGATCGCCGGCACCACCCGCAGGGCGAGGGCGCGGGCCAGGTGGCTGCGGATAAACCCCCTGGCGCTTGCCAGCCCCTTGGCCGCGTCCTGGGCCGCCTCTTCGTTGAGTACCGAATAGTAGACCCGGGCCTGGCTGAGATCGTCGGTGACCGTGGTCTTGACCACCGTCACCCCCTTTACCCGGGGATCCTGAATCTCGGTGAGCAGCAGGGTCGCCACCTCGTGGCCGATGGCGTCGGCCACCCGCATCGGCCGCCGTTTGCGGGGGCGTTCCAGGATCCCGGGCAGGGGCGGACGTTTTGATCTGGCGGCGGCGCTCATGGTCTCGCCCGCGGCCTAGAGGACGGCCTTTACTTCTTTCATGACAAAGAATTCCAGGGTGTCCCCTTCCTTGATGTCATTGAAGTTGGCCAGCGAGAGGCCGCATTCGTAGCCGGTCTGCACTTCCTTGGCGTCATCCTTGAAGCGTTTGAGCGAACTCAGGCTGCCGGTGTGCGCCACCACTCCGTCGCGTACCACCCGAACCTTGGCGTTGCGTTCGGCCCGGCCGTTGGTAATGTAACAGCCGGCGATGGTGCCGATTTTGGAGATGTGGAAGACCTGCCGTACTTCGGCGCTGCCGATCAGCTCCTCGACGAATTCCGAATCGAGCATTCCTTCCATTGCCTTCTTGATGTCTTCCAGGGCGTGGTAGATGACATCGTAGAAGCGCATGTCCACTTTTTCTTTTTTGGCCAGTTCCTGAATCCGGGCGTTGGGCCGGACATTGAAGCCGATGATCAGGGCTTCCGAGGCGGCGGCCAGAAGGACATCCGATTCGGTGACCGTGCCGGTGCCGGAGTTGAGAATCTTGACCTTGACCGCCTCGGTGGAAAGCTGTTCCAGGGCGTTGGCAAAGGCCTCCAGGGTGCCCTGGACATCGGCCCGCAGCGTTACCCGCAACTCCTTGACATCGCCTTCCTGGAGTTTTTCAAAGAGATTCTCCAGGGAGATTTTGCTGTCCGAGGCCAGTTCCCGTTCCCGGATTTTGAGCTGCCGTTCGGCGCTGACGCTCTTGGCCATTTTTTCGTCGGTGACCACCACGAATTCGTCGCCGGCCTGGGGAACTCCGCTCAAACCCTGGATTTCCACCGGCATGGCGGGGCCGGCCTCGCTGATATGTTCGCCCTTGTCGTTGAGCAACGAACGTACCTTGCCGTTGAACTGGCCGGCCACAAAGGCGTCGCCCACCCGCAGGGTTCCCTGCTGGACCAGAACCGTGGCCACCGGCCCGCGGCCCTTGTGGAGCTGGGCCTCGACCACATGGCCCTTGGCCCGCCGCTTGGGGTCGGCCTTCAGTTCCAGCACCTCGGCCTGGAGGAGGATGCTGTCCAGCAGTTCGCTGATCCCGGTCTGCTGCTTGGCCGAGGTTTCGCAGTAAATGGTGTCGCCGCCCCAATCCTCGGGGACCAGATTGAGGTCGGCCAGCTCCCGTTTGACCCGCATGGGATCGGCATTGGGCTTGTCGATTTTGTTGACGCAGACCAGGATCGGCACCTGGGCGGCGCGGGCGTGGTTGATCGCCTCCCGGGTCTGGTCCATGACCCCGTCGTCGGCCGCCACCACCAGCACCACCAGGTCGGTGATCTGGGCGCCGCGGGAACGCATTTCGGTAAAGGCCTCATGGCCGGGGGTATCGAGAAAGACCACCTCGCCCTGGGGAGCGCGGACGTAATGGGCTCCGATATGCTGGGTGATGCCGCCGGCCTCGCCGGCCGCCACGTCGGTTTTGCGGATGGCGTCGAGAATCGAGGTCTTGCCGTGATCGACATG
>DIKC01000149.1 GCA_002421565.1 Desulfobulbaceae bacterium UBA5628
ATGATGGCCCGAGGAAAAATGGGTGGTGGTGAAAATATCGAACATGGTGGTTGTCTCCCGGTTGCTTTGGGCGCTTGCTTTGGGGCGGGCCGTGAAAGTCCGCTTGCAAGGCCGCCTTTTTTTGACTAAGAATGACTGTCTTTTTTACCCGATCGCAAGGCAAATTAACAGCAAAAGCAGACAAGGAGCCACCGCTAATGGCTGTCATCACCCCCTTTCGGGCCGTCCGTTACAACCCGGCCAAAATCAACGACCTGGCGGAAGTGGTCTCGCCCCCTTACGACGTGATCGACGCCAACTCCCAGGCCGCCCTGGCCGGCAGGAATCCCTACAACATGATCAATCTCGATCTGAGCAAAAACGTTAAAAGCACGGAGATGACCGACCAGCGTTATGCCAAAGCCGCCCGTCTCTTTGCCGAATGGCAGGCGGCCGGGGTGCTGATCCGGGAAGAAAAACCGGCGATCTATCTCTACAACGTCGATTACCGGGTGCCGGGCGGGACGAGCTTTACCCGCCGGGGCCTGGTCAGTCTGGTACGGCTGGCTGAATTCAGCGAAGGGATCGTCAAGCCCCACGAAAAGACCTTCAGCGGGGTGACCGGCGACCGCTTGCGGCTGCTGGACGCCTGTCAGGCCCAGCTAAGCCCGATTTTTTCCCTCTATTCCGATCCTGCCGGCGAGATTCTGGCCCGCCTGGAAAGCGCCCGCCCGGCCACCCCCCTTTACGAGGTGAGCGACCATGACGGCTGCGTGCACCGTTTCTGGGCGGTGACCGATCCCGAAACCCTGGCCGCGGTGCAGGCGATGTTCAGCGACAAAGCCCTCTACATTGCCGACGGCCATCATCGCTACACCACCGCCCTCCAGTACCGGGCCTTGATGCGGGAACGCTCCGGCGGTGAAATCGCGGCCGACAGCCCGGCCAACCAGACCATGATGTATCTCTGCGGCATGGAGGATCCCGGCCTGAGTATTCTG
Source organism: Desulfobulbaceae bacterium UBA5628 (assembly GCA_002421565.1). Classification (GTDB taxonomy): domain Bacteria; phylum Desulfobacterota; class Desulfobulbia; order Desulfobulbales; family Desulfurivibrionaceae; genus UBA5628. The sequence continues at coordinate 981 of DIKC01000149.1, forward strand.
CCGACCCATCGCCTGGTGCGCTTGCCGGGTCGGACCTCGGCCGCTGAGTTGACCGGTCTGCTGGCGGAGAATTTCCTGGTCGAGGAGATCAAGAACGGTAGCCGGGAAAATCTCATCGGCGAGGTATTGGGCCGGATGGCCGATGGCGCGGCCCAAGCCACCATGTTCGGCTTTTACCATCCCGGCGAGGATCGCTGCTTCCTGTTCACCTTGCGGGATGGGGTCATGGACCGGCTGGCCGCCCATCAATCGGCAGCCCTGCGGGAACTGGACGTGGTGGTGCTGGCCGAATTGATCCTGGCGCGGCTGCCGGCCCTGGATCGAGCCCGTTGCGTCCAGGGCGATCTGATCGATTATTACAGCGACCCGGACGATGCCCTGGATGTGGCGGTCAAGGAGGCGGAAACGGGCGGCCCCCATACCGCGCTGCTTTTTCTGATGAACCCCACCCGGGTGGAGCAGGTGCGGCGGGTGGCCGACGAGGGGCTGGTCATGCCCCACAAATCCACCTTCTTCTATCCCAAACTGCTCACCGGCCTGGCCCTCAATGCCCTTGCCTGAAAATTTGCCGAAAATCGGGCGGGGGCGGCGGCTGGTACAGCTTGCCTTTCTTGCCGCCACCCTCTTGATGGGCTGGCAATTTTTCCTTTTTTACCGCTGGGCCGCCGGACTTTCCGAGATTCCAGCCGCCCGGCCGCCGGCAGTGGAAGGTTTCTTGCCGATCAGCGCCCTGCTCGGGCTCAAGCGCCTGCTGGTCAGCGGCAGCTACGACCTGATTCATCCCGCCGGGCTTACCATTCTGCTGGCGGCCCTGGCGGTCTCGTTGGCGGCCCGCAAGGGTTTTTGCGGCTGGATCTGCCCGGTGGGAGCGGTCTCCAATCTGGCGGAAATCGCGGCCCGCAAGAGATGTCCCCAGCCGCCGCGGCCGCCGCTTTGGCTTAAACTGCCGCTGCTTTCGGTCAAATACCTGCTGCTTTTTTTCTTTCTCTACATCATTTTCTGGCAAATGCCCCTGGTCGGAATCGAGGCCTTCATGCGGGCGCCGTACAACATCGTGGCCGATGCCAAGATGTTGCGTTTTTTTCTGGCCCCTTCGCTGCTGGCCGGTGGGGTGACCCTGCTTTTGGTCGCGGCCTCTTTCCTGTTCCGCAACCCCTGGTGCCGCTATTTCTGCCCCTACGGCGCCTTTCTGGGACTGGCCGCGTTCTTTTCGCCGGTGCGGATCAAGCGGGATGACGAGCGCTGCATCCAGTGCCGCAAGTGCGAGCAGGTCTGTCCGGCCGCCCTGCCGGTCGCCGCCCGTCGGACGATCACCGACAACAGCTGCATCGGCTGCCTGGAGTGCGTGGGAGTCTGTCCGGTGGAGGAATGCCTGGAAACCAGGATCGGGTCACGGCGGCTCAATCCCTGGCTGGTGGCTGCTTTCGGTCTGGGGATTTTTTTCCTCTTCTGGGCCTGGGCTCGGCTCAGCGGCCACTGGTTCAGCGAAGTGCCGGTGGCGGTTTTCCAGGAGCTTTATCCCCGGATGCTGCTCTTCGAGCATCCCCGTTATTAACCAGGCGCTTTTCCCTTGACATCGGCCGGTTGCGGCCGGATAGTAAAAGCCGTGGCCCGCGCGTTCGGCGGGTTGGAATATTCTTTCGCGGGAGGAAATCATGGCCGGAAACATCGAGCAGCCCAATCTTATCACCTGTATCGTCGAACGCGGCGAGGCGGATCGGGTGGTGGAGGCGGCCCTGACCGCCGGGGCGGAAGGCGCCACCATCTATTACGGCCGCGGCACCGGGGTACGGCAGAAGCTGGGGTTTGCCGGCGTGTTCATCACCCCGGAAAAAGAGGTTATTCTGATCGTCACCCGGCCGGAGGAAACCGATGCGGTGTTCGAGGCGGTGGTCCAGGCGGCCCGCCTCTATGAAAAGGGGAGAGGATTCGCCTTTCTTCACAAGCTGGATCGGGCCGTGGGTTTCCTGTAAACCGCCATGTGGAAAAACTTCGGCCTTATCTTCCTGCTCTGGCTGGCGGCCCGTTTTGCCTACCAGATGGATTTTGTTCATTTCGCCGGGACGCTGAGCGAACAGGCCGACCTCCATCGCTTGCGTTTGTTGGCGGCGGGCCTGGCGGTAGCCATCGGCCTGCCGGCCGTTTCCCTGCTTTGCCGGATGACCGGCGGCTATGCCCTCTTTTTTATGATCGCCCGTTTTTTCCTCGTCCTGGGCCGTTTCGGGGTCTGCCTGATCGCCCTGGGGGCGGTGATTATCCGTCTGGAAACCGGGATCGATCCCTGGGCCGGGCTGGGGATGGCCGCCCTCCCGCCTTTCCTGGTGCTGGCCGGGGCCTTGACCGCCATTCATTTTTTCGACTTCAACTACCCCTTAAGACAGGATATCATCTTGGCTCTGGTTCTTCCTCTTGCCTCCCTGCTCATTGTTTATCTGATTCCCTTGGTCGGGTAAGCCCTTACAGGGCGGCGGCGATGGCGTCGCCCATCCCGGCGGTGTTCACCGCCCGGCTCTTGTCCAGGGCGATATCCAGGGTGTGGATGCCTTGGGCCAGCACCTTGCCCACCGCCCGGTCGATGGCATCGGCCGCCTCGTTTAACTGGAAACTGTAGCGCAGCATCATCGCCCCGGAAAGGATCTGGGCAATGGGATTGGCGATCCCCTGGCCGGCAATGTCCGGGGCCGAGCCGCCGGCCGGCTCGTAAAGGCCGAAACCGGCGGCATTGAGGCTGGCCGAGGCGAGCAGCCCCATGGAGCCGGTCATCATCGCGCATTCGTCGGAAATAATATCGCCGAACATATTGCCGCAAAGCAGGACGTCGAACTGCTGCGGATTGCGGATCAACTGCATGGCGGCATTGTCCACGTAGATGTGGTTCAAGGTCACGTCCGGGTATTCCTTGGCCACCGCGGTCACCACCTCCCGCCAGAGAACCATGGTGGTCAGGACGTTGGCCTTGTCCACCGAGGTCACCAGCTTGCGGCGGAGGCGGGCCGCCTCAAAGGCGCGGCGGGTGATGCGCTCGATTTCCCGGCGGCTGTAAACCATGGTGTCAAAGGCGCGCTCCTCCGGGCCGGAACCTTCCCGCCCCTTGGGCTGGCCGAAATAGATGTCGCCGGTCAGTTCCCGCACCACCAGGAGATCAAAACCATCCCCGACAATATCGGCCCGCAGGGGACTGGCCCCGGCCAAAGAGGCGTAAACCCGGGCCGGGCGCAAATTGCAGAAAAGATCGAATTCCTTGCGCAGGGGCAGCAGGGCCGCTCGTTCCGGCTGTTGGGCCGGGGGCAGGCTCTCCCATTTGGGGCCGCCCACCGAACCGAACAGAATCGCGTCGCTCTTGCGGCAAAGCTCCAGGGTGGCCGGGGGCAGGGCCTCGCCGTGACGATCGATGGCGCAGCCGCCCACGTCGGCGGCCTCATAACTTAAGGCAAAGCCGAATTTGCCTTGGGCCGCGTCCAGGACCTTGATCGCTTCCCGCATTACCTCGGGGCCGATGCCGTCGCCGGCCAGGATTGCTATTTTTTTCATGGTTCCGCCTTATTTTGGTGTTGTTCTGGTGGTTGCAGCAGGGAGCGCAACATACCGGATAGCGCCCGCCTTTTTCAAGCAGGATGTTGCGCTTGGGTAAGATCAGTGGCCCTTGTCCCGCTTGAGCCGTTCGACCTCCCGGCGTAGCTCGATCAACTCTTCATTGGCGTGGCGCAGTCGCTGGGCGATGAGTTCGGCAAAGAGGCGGTAGAAAATGGAGAAAAAAACGCAGCGTTCCTGGGAATTTTCGCCGCGGTTCAACTGGTCGGCATCCACCGCCAGGCAGACGGTATTATGCACCGCCTGGACGGTGGCGGAACGCCGTTTACCGTCAATGGCCGCCATTTCGCCGAAGGTATCGCCCACCTGATCGAGGCGGGCGATTTCCTGTTTCTGTTTGAGTACCCGCACCGTGCCGGAGAGCATGATATAAAGCCAGGAATCATAGGTGCCCTCGGCGGTGATCACCTCGCCCGGCTCGAATTTGCGGATCTTGCTCAGGCGCAGTACGCTCTTGACCTGGGCAATATCCAGGGAATCCAGAAAGGGCAGCTTTTGGAATTTGTCGATCAGGATTTCCCGGCCGTCAAGATATGGCGATTCTTCCATTTTACCCCTCGTTTTTTGTTCTTTTTTCTTGACACATCGGGTCAATACAAGTGAAATGGGCCGATAATGGCGGATAACGGAAAACATAACCCGGTGTTGTATGAAAGTTGAGTACCTTAATCCCTTTTTATTGGCCACTCAAAACGTACTTGCCACCATGGCCCAAACCAAGGCCACGGCCCAGAAGCCTCATCTGAAGGATGATATGGGCACCTTCGGCGAGGTGACCGGGATCATCGGCATGGCGTCCGATGAGCTGGTGGGGAGTATGGTGGTCAGTTTCAGCGACCAGTGCATCCTGGCGATCGTTGCCAAGATGCTGATGGAGGAGCGCAAGCCGGCGGTGGATCAGGATGTGGTTGACGCAGTGGGCGAGATCACCAACATGATCTGCGGCGGCGCCAAGGCCAATCTGGCCAAAATGGGCCTTAATTTCGATCTTGCCACTCCCACCATGGTCAAGGGCAAGGGGATTGAAATTCGTTATCCCCTGGGGGCGCCGATCGTTGTCCTGCCCTTTGTCACCGACCACGGAAATTTCGTGCTGGAGGCCAGCCTGGCCAGTCGCAAGGGCGGCTGATCGTTTATCCCACCAGATCGACCAGGGCCTGGCGGATGGTGGGAAAGCGGAACAAAAAGCCGTTGTCCGTCAGCACCTTCGGGATCATCCGATTGCCTTCCAGCAGCACCGTACTCATTTCCCCCAGCAGCAGTCGCAACAACCAGCCCGGCACCGGCATCAATACCGGCCGATGGAGGGCGCGGCCAAGCTCCCTGGTGAATTCGCCGTTGCGCACCGGCGCCGGGGCGGCGCAGTTGATTGGCCCCGATATTTCGGGATGCTTGAGCAGAAAAAGAAAAATTTCCCGCAAATCGTCCAGATGAATCCAGGGAAACCATTGACGGCCGTGCCCCAGCCGCCCGCCGAAACCAAGACGGAAGGCGGGCAGCATTTTGCTTAAGGCCCCGCCCTCAGTGCCGAGAATCACCGCGAAACGGGTGATCACCACCCGGCAACCCTTGCTGGCGGCCTGTTGCGCCTCCCTCTCCCAATCAACACAGACCCGGGCCAGGAAGTCGTCGCCGGCCGGGGAGGTTTCCGGGCACGGCTCCTGGCTGGCAAAGCCGAAATACCCGGCTGCCCCGGCATTGATCAGGGTCTGGCCGCCGGGACGATCCGGCTGCATTGCGGCCACCAGATTGCGGGTGGTCAGAATGCGGCTGTCGCGGATGCGCTGTTTGACCTCCGGGGTCCAGCGGCTGAAAATCGAAGCCCCGGCCAGGTTGATGACCACCTCGGCCCCGGCCGCCTGTTCCTGCCAGGGGCCGGGCCGAGTGGGGTCTCCGGCCACCATCGTTACCCCCTCCGGCAGCGTTTCGGCCTTGCGGGGCGAACGGGTCAGCACCTGGATTTGATGGCCTTCGGCCGCCAGCCGGGCGCTCAAGGCCCGGCCGACAAAGCCGCTACCGCCGGCAATGAATATCCGCATCATGGAATCCCCGGATTCAGGCGGCGGCTATTTCCCGGCGGGAGCGTTTCTTGAGCCGGTTGACCCGCCGCCGGAGAATGGCGGCTTCCCGTTTGCCGGCGGCCTGGGCGGTCTCCTTGTCCTTACGCAATTCCTTAAGCCGGCCCTTGATTTCCACCCGGCTCATTTCCTTAACCTTTTTGCCGCCGGCCTTTTTGGCGGCGCTTTTGGCCTTGCCGGCCGCCTTGGCAGGCTTAGGTGTCTCGGCTGCCGTTGCCGTCGAACCGCCATCCCCAGCCAGCAGGGCCAGGAGCTCGTCCTTTTTCATGGCATGAATACCGGTAACTCCGGGGAGTTCCTTGGCCAATTCACGGAGTTCCTTAACGGTTTTCTCCGCCAGCGATTTGTCCTGGTTTGTCTCGTCCATCTTCACCACCTCGTTGTTTGATAGTCATCCGGCAGGCATTTTGCTCACCCGCCGCCCGGCCCTAAGAAGCTACTTCAATTGGTCATATCACAAAGACCCCATTCCGGTAAACGGCTTTTCTCTCGTTGGCGCTTTCGCGCCTTAATCTTGTCATTCCGGCCTGGTTGGGATATAACGTCCTTCGTTGGATAATTTTATCCCCAAGGGAGATCGCAAGTCATGCCCATTTATATCTGGAAAGGGGTCAACAACAAGGGTGAGAAGCGCAAGGGCAAGCTGGAGGCGGCCAACGAGGAGATGGCCGCCAATCAGCTTAAGCGGATGCGGATCACCCCGGAAACGATCAAGGAAGCGCCCAAGGATATTCTGGCCGGGATCGAATTTCTCAAGCCCAAGGTCACCGGCAAGGACGTGGTGATCTTCACCCGCCAGCTTTCCACCATGATCGACGCCGGCCTGCCCCTGGTCCAGAGCCTGCAAATCCTCAGCGAACAACAGGAGAATCCCACCTTCAAGACAGTCCTGCGCACCATCCGTTCCGATGTCGAAACCGGCTCTACCTTTGCCGATGCCATGAAAAAGCACCAGGAAATTTTCGACAACCTCTACTGCAACATGGTCGATGCCGGAGAAATCGGCGGTATCCTCGACACCATCCTCAACCGCCTGGCCGCCTTCATGGAAAAAAGCATGGCCCTCAAGAAGAAGGTCAAGGGGGCGATGACCTACCCGGTGATCTGTGTCTGCATATCCTTTGTCGTCCTCACCGTCATGCTCATCTTCGTGGTCCCGGTCTTTGAAAAGATGTTCGCCGACTTCGGCTCCGCCCTGCCGGCCCCCACCCAGATGGTGGTGGATATGAGCGCCTTTGCCCAGAGCAATTTCCATTTCATTTTCGGGGCGATTTTCGGCCTGGTTTATGCGGTTAAAAGAATCTACAAGACCGAGCGGGGCCGGGAAAAAATCGACGAGCTGATGCTCCATCTGCCGATCATCGGCACCCTGGTGCGGCGGGTGGCGGTGGCCAAGTTTTCCCGGACCCTCGGCACCATGCTCCAGAGCGGGGTGCCGATTCTGGAATCGCTCAACGTGGTGGCCCGCACCGCCGGCAACAAGGTGATTGAAAAGGCGGTGTTCAAAATTACCGACAGCATCAGCGAGGGCCGCGCCATTGCCGAACCCCTGGCCGAAACCGGGGTCTTTCCGGGGATGGTGGTGCAGATGATCAATGTCGGCGAGTCCACCGGCGCCCTGGACACCATGCTGGTCAAGATCGCCGACTTTTACGACGAGGAAGTGGACCAGGCGGTGGAAAATCTTACCGCCGCCATCGAGCCGCTGATGATGGTCTTTCTCGGCGGCATGATCGGCGGCCTGGTAGTAGCCATGTATCTGCCGATCTTCAGCATGGCTTCGGCAATCGGCTAGTGGGCTTAGGAATTCGGGGACGGACTTAAGTCCGTCCCCCTTATAAAATCTGCAAGGAGAAGCGAGAAGATGGGCGAGATTATCGGGGTTTTGGGGCGGGAAGTGCTGGATTCGCGGGGCAATCCCACGGTTGAGGTGGAGGTTTTTCTTGATTCCGGGGTTTCCGGCCGGGCCCTGGTCCCCTCCGGCGCTTCCACCGGCACCCGCGAGGCCCTGGAACTGCGGGACACCCGCCAGAAACGCTACCTCGGCAAAGGGGTGGCAACAGCGGTGGCCAACGTCAACAACAGCATCGGCCCGGCCTTGGTCGGTCTGGAATCCACCCAGCAGGTGCTGATCGACAAGCTGATGCTGGAACTGGACGGTACCGATAATAAGAAAAAACTGGGGGCCAACGCCATCCTCGGGGTGTCGATGGCGGTGGCCCGCGCCTCGGCCGAGGATGTCGGTCTGCCTCTTTTCTCCTACCTGGGCGGGGTCAACGCCAAGGTGCTGCCGGTGCCGATGATGAATGTTTTAAACGGTGGCGCCCATGCCGACAACAACGTCGATATTCAGGAATTCATGGTGATGCCGGCCGGCGCTCCCTCCTTCCGCGAGGCTCTGCGGATGGGGGTGGAAACCTTCCACGCCTTGAAAGGGGTGCTGAAAAAGGCGGGCCATCTGACCTCGGTGGGCGACGAGGGCGGTTTTGCCCCCAATCTTCGCTCCAACGAAGAGGCAATGGAATCGCTACTGGAGGCGATCGTCAAGGCCGGTTACAAGCCGGGCAAGGATATTTTCATCGCCATTGACGCGGCGGCCAGCGAACTTTACGACCCCAAAGGTAAGTGCTACCAACTGGCGGCGGAGAAAAAGGCCAAAAAGAGCGCAACCGAGCTGATCGCCTTTTATGAGGCCTGGGTCAAAAAATATCCTTTGGTTTCCATCGAAGACGGCCTGGCCGAGGGCGATTGGGCCGGCTGGCAGGCGCTCACCGAACGCTTGGGCGGCAAGATCCAGATCGTCGGCGACGATATTTTCGTCACCAACACCGCCATCCTCGCCCGGGGAATCAAGGAGAAGACGGCCAATTCGATTCTGGTCAAACTCAACCAGATCGGCACGGTCAGCGAGACCCTGGATGCGGTGGAGATGGCCCATCGGGCCGGCTTTACGGCGGTTATTTCCCATCGTTCCGGGGAGACCGAAGACACCACCATTGCCGATCTCAGCGTCGCCCTCAACACCGGCCAGATCAAGACCGGAGCGCCGTCCCGCACCGATCGGGTGGCCAAGTACAACCAATTGCTCCGAATCGAGGAAGAACTGGGGGCGGCCGCCCGTTATGCCGGGCTCGCCGCTCTTAAACATATGTCTTGACAAAAGCAAGTAATTTTGCTCCTTTAGGGGCGGATTTAAGACCCAGTCAGACCAGCCAGGAGAACCCGGCCCCATGACCCTGACCAAAGCGGATTTGATTCAAAAGGTGTATGAGCAGCACGAGCTGACCAAGTCCCAGGCCGCTGAAACAGTGGAGTTGTTTCTCGATCTTGCCAAGAAAAGCCTGCAAGAGGGCGACGGCCTGCTGATCAGCGGTTTCGGCAAATTCAATGTCAAGCAGAAGCAGGCCCGGCGCGGCCGCAACCCCCAGACCGGAGAGGAAATGATCCTCGCCCCCCGCAAGGTGGTGACCTTCAAACCCTCTGGCCAGTTGCGCAAGCTGGTAAACGGCAAGGAATAAAAACCAGCGGTGAAAACGGCAACAGTGGCGGAACTGGCGGCCCTGGTGGGCGGGGAGACGGCCGGGGCGGGGGAAGTGGCGGTGACCGGCCTGGCTGACCTTGCCGGGGCCGGCGCACAGGAAATTTCCTTTCTGGTCGATCCCAGGCGGGCGGCGGAACTGGCGGGCAGCCGGGCCGCTGCCTTTATCGTCCCTGCCAAGTTGCCGACGGTCGCGGAAAACCGGCCCCTGATCCGGGTGGCTGATCCCTATCTGGCCGTTGCTAAAATCCATAATTTTTTCCTGACACAACCTTTTGCCGCCGCCGGGGCGCATCCCAGCGCGGTGATCGGCGCGGATTGCGTGATTCCGGCCGAGGTCAGCATCGGCCCGCTGGCGGTGCTGGGTAATGGGGTACGGCTGGGCGAACGGGTCAGCATCGGGGCGGGAACGGTAATCGGCAATGGGGTGGAAATCGGGGCGGACACCCTCATTTATCCCAATGTCACCATTTACGACCAGAGCGTGATCGGTTGCCGAGTGACCATCCACAGCGGCAGCGTGATCGGCAGCGACGGTTTCGGTTACGCCTTTGACCCCGTGGCCGGCCGCCATCTCAAACGGCCCCATGTGGGCCGGGTGCGGATCGATGACGAGGTGGAAATCGGGGCCAACTGCTGCATCGACCGGGGTACTTTTGGGGAAACCGTGATCCGGGCCGGAGCCAAGCTCGATAATCTGGTCCAGCTCGGCCATAACGTGGAGATCGGCGAAAACGCCCTCCTGGTGGCCCAGGCCGGGATTGCCGGCAGCACCAGAATCGGCCGTTCGGCGGTCCTCGGCGGCCAGGTGGGAGTTTCCGGGCATCTCAAGATCGGCGACCGGGTGATGATCGCAGCCAAGTCCGGGGTCCATAATAACCAGGAGGATGGTGCGGTGGTGGCAGGGATTCCCGCCATCCCCCACCGGCAATGGCTGCGGGTCAGCGCCGCGATCGCCAGGCTGCCGGAAATGGTCAAGGAGTTACGGTCAGTTAAGAAGAGGAGCGGAGAAAATGAGTGAAGATCTCGGTCGGCTGGATATTAAGCAAATCCTGGATTTGCTACCCCATCGCTACCCCTTCATTATGGTGGATCGGATTCTGGCGGTAAGCGTGGGTGAGCGGATCACCGGCCTTAAAAACGTGACCATCAACGAGAATTTTTTCCAGGGCCATTTCCCGGCCGAGCCGGTGATGCCGGGGGTGTTGATCCTGGAGGGGATGGCCCAGACCGGGGCCTTGCTCGCCTTTCTCACCGCCGGGGAAGAGATCGCCGGCAAACTGGTCTATTTTGCCGGGATGAACGAGGTCAAGTTCCGCCGCAAGGTCGGCCCCGGCGATCAGTTGCTCTATGAACTGGCGGTCAAAAAGCGCAAGAACCGTTTCTGGATCATGGAGGGCCGCGCCCTGGTGGACGGCCAGATGGCGGCGGAAGCGGAACTGATGGCCACCTTCGGCTGAAACGTCCGGCAATTTAACAATCAACATTTGAGTTGTTAATGAATATTCATCCTACCGCGATTATTGATCCCGGGGCTGTTCTGCATGATAGCGTCAGCGTCGGGCCTTACACTATTATCGGGCCGCGGGTGAGCATCGGAGCGGGCAGCGAAATCGCCAGCCATTGCGTGATTACCGGCCCCACCAAAATCGGCGAGCATAACCGGATCGGGCCGTTCGCCACCATCGGAGCGCCGCCCCAGGACTTGAAATACCAGGGCGAACCCACCCAGTTGACCATCGGCGATCACAACGTGATCCGGGAATACGTTTCCATCCATCGCGGCACCGCCGCCGGCCTGGGTTACAGCACCATCGGCGACCGCAACCTGCTCATGGCCTATGTCCACATCGCCCATGACTGCGTGGTGGGCAATCAAGTGATCATGGCCAACGCCGCCACCCTGGCCGGCCATGTCAGAATCGAAGACCGGGCGATCATCGGCGGCCTCACCGCGGTCCAGCAGTTCACCCGGATCGGGGCCTTTACCTATATCGGCGGGATGTCCGGGGTGAGCAAGGATGTGCCGCCCTACGTGGTCATGGCCGGGATTCGCGGCCAGATGCGGATCAGCGGCATCAACCGGGTCGGTCTCAAGCGGGCCGGCTTCAGCCCGGCGACGATCAAGAAACTGGTGGCCGCCTTCCGCACCATTTTCCGCACCCCCGACCTGCTCTTGCAGGAAGCCCTGGAACAGGCCCGCCGCGAAGGAGGCGACTGCCCGGAAGTGCTCCACATGGTCGATTTCTTCAAGGGCTCCAAGCAGGGCGTGGTCCGCCTGGTGGACGAAGAAGAGTGAATACTCCACCGCCTGAAG
>DIKC01000118.1 GCA_002421565.1 Desulfobulbaceae bacterium UBA5628
GCCGCCACCCAAGCGGCGGCCCATCCCCCGGAACCACCGGCCCCGCCCGATGTCAGCGCCTTGCTGGAGGGCGATATTGGGGAAGGCGACGAGGTCAAGGATGTGCCCCTGGCCATGGTGCTGATGACGGAAGGAGCGGAACGCACCGCTATGGCCGAGGCCCTGAGCGGCCAGGGTTATCAGCCGGAATTTCCAGACTCGGCCGAACACGCCATCGAGCGAATGCGCTTTGTCAAATTCACGGTGGTGATGCTCGACAGCGCCTTTGAACCGGGCGGGCTGGCCGCCTCCGCCTTTCATCAGCACATGCGCAACCTGGCCATGGCTGCCCGCCGCACCATCATCTATATTCTGATCGGGTCGGAGTTCCACACCCTCTACGACCTGGAAGCCTTGGCCAACAGCGCCAATCTGGTGGTCAACGCCAAGGATATTCCCCGTCTGCCGGTGATCCTCAAAAAGGCCAAACAGGACTACCAGGCCCTCTTCGGCCCCTATCTCCAGGCCCTGGCCGAGCACGGCAAATTGTGAGCAAATCGTTTTTTAATCAAATCCTAATCAAATCCTAATAATCTTAACCCAGAATGAATCTGAAACACTGCCGGGCGGGAACAAACCCGCCGCATCATTAAATTCGGGTTAAGGAGCACGACAATGAACGGACAACCAGGACGACCGAAAGGGTTAATCGGCAAGATGCTGCTGGTTTGCGGGCTGCTGACCGGGATGGCGGGGCCGGTGGTAGCGGCGACCGAAGTGGATAAGGATATTCCGGCCTACCAGAAGGTGAGCGGGGTTTCCGGCAATCTCAACAGCATCGGCTCGGACACCCTGAACAACCTGATGACCTTCTGGGCCGAGGGCTTCCGCCGCCACTACCCCAATGTCCGGATCCAAATCGAGGGCAAGGGTTCCTCCACCGCCCCTCCGGCCCTGATCGCCGGCACCGCCCAGCTCGGTCCCATGAGCCGGTTGATGAAAAACGACGAAATCGACGCCTTCATTAAAAAATACGGCTACAAGCCGACCGTAATCGGCACCGGCCTTGATTCCCTGGCGGTCTATGTCCATAAAGACAATCCCCTCAATGCCCTTTCGATCCCGGAAGTGGATGCGATTTTCTCCAAAAACCGCACCTGCGGCCACCCCAACGACCTCGCCACCTGGGGCCAGCTCGGCCTGGGCGGCGAATGGCAGCCCCGCCCCCTGAGCATTTACGGCCGTAACTCCGCCTCCGGCACCTACGGCTATTTCAAGGAAACCGCCCTCTGCAAGGGGGATTTTAAAAACTCGGTCAAGGAACAACCCGGCTCCGCCTCGGTGGTGATGGGAATCACCGAAGACCGCCAGGGAATCGGCTACTCCGGGATCGGCTACCGCACCTCCGGGGTGAAAACCCTGGCCCTGAGCAAGAAAAAGGGGGAAACGGCCTACGAGCCGAACTATGAAAACGTGATCCGCGGCAAGTACCCCCTCTCCCGGATGCTCTATGTTTACGTGGCCAAGGCCCCGAACCAGCCGCTGCCGCTCTTGACCAGGGAATTCCTCAAGTTCGTCCTCTCCCGCGAGGGTCAGGAAATCGTGGTCAAGGACGGCTACCTGCCGATGCCGGCCGCCATCGTCAAACGAGAACTGGCCAAGCTGGAATAAACCAACACAACTCTCGGTGGAGAAAATGAACAAGGCGTTGGCCCAAGAGATACTAACCAAACGCATAACCACGGACATTTATTGTGGCGACAGCAAAAAACAACTCAAACTGCTCCCCGATAACTCCGTGGACCTTATTGTCACTTCACCACCTTATGCGGATCAGCGGAAAACCACGTACGGCGGCATCCACCCCGACGAATACGTACAATGGTTTCTGCCCATATCCGAGCAGTTATTGCGAGTATTGAAGCCAACCGGAACTTTTATTCTGAACATTAAGGAAAAAGTAGTTGCAGGCGAACGTAGCACCTATGTAATGGAATTAATCCTGGAAATGCGGAAACAAGGATGGCTGTGGACCGAAGAATTTATCTGGCACAAAAAAAATTGCTACCCTGGCAAATGGCCGAACCGCTTCCGCGATGCCTGGGAACGCCTGCTGCAATTTAACAAAAACCGCCACTTCAATATGTATCAGGAAGAGGTAATGGTGCCGATGGGGAGATGGGCTGAATCAAGGCTGAAAAACCTGTCCGACACCGATAGAATTCGCGACAACTCAAAGGTTGGCAGCGGCTTTGGTAAAAATATCTCCAATTGGCTCACAAGAGAAAAAGCATATCCAACCAATGTGCTGCATTTAGCCACCGAATGCGGCAACAAAAATCACAGCGCTGCTTTCCCGGAGGAACTGCCGGAATGGTTCATCAAACTTTTCACCAGAGAAGATGATACCGTCCTTGACCCATTCATGGGATCCGGCACAACGATTACCGCTGCCAACAGAATGAGGAGAAATTCCATTGGCATAGATGTAGTTGCCGAATATTGCGAACAAGCGATGATGCAAGTGAAACCGGTTGATCTTTATCTCTTTGAACCGAAGGTGATTTATGAAACCTCTGAGTCAGAAAGAAATATCAAAGTACGTGGAGAAAAACATAGGAACATTCCACGAAAAAAGAATACAAAGCCTGGACAGCTTAAAGCTTGACCGAGTACTAAAAAGCAAAAATCCATATTTATTTAAGGCTAAAAACGTACTGACATCTGATCAGATCGTAAGAGGTCTGGTGGATGCTCATATTTCATCACACGAGGAAACCATTTTTGGTGATTGGCTGGAAGGCCTGGCTATCTTTATCAACAAAAATATCTATGGCGGCTGGAAATCAGGTATCACAGGTATTGACCTCGAATTTGATCGGGATGGCATACGATACATTGTCACCATAAAATCCGGCCCTCGCTGGAGCAACGGCTCACAATTAAAAAAGATGCTCTCTGATTTCAACACTGCCCAAAAGGCCCTTAGGACCAGCAGTTCAAAACTTAATATAAAAGCGGTCAACGGTTGCTGTTACGGTAAAGATCGCAAACCGGACAAGGGAGCATACTTCAAATATTGCGGACAACGCTTCTGGGAGTTCATATCCGGCGACCCCAATTTGTTCATAGAAATCATTGAACCTCTGGGGCATCGGGCAAAAGAAAAAAATGACGAATTTACCAAAAGCTATTCCAGAGTAATAAATAAATTCACGAGTGAATTCTCAGCCGCCTTCTGCGACGAAAACGGCGATATCGACTGGACGAAGCTGGTTCGGCTCAATTCCGCGATTGATCTCCCCAAACCCAAAAAGGTCCGCGCTCGCCAATGAATAAGCGATTTATCCAGAAGGTGCGGCGGCAGGATCGGATCGCCGGGCGGGCCATCACTTTGGGCGGGATGCTGGTAATCGCGGCGGTGATCGCCATTATCCTTCTGATCATCCGGGTGGCCCTGCCCATGTTTATGCCGGCCAAGGCCCAACTGGCCCACCGCCTGCCCGCCGTCGGGGCAGATGAACAACTGGCGGTGGGGATCGACGATTATCAAGAAGCGGCCTTTGTCCTCGACCGCCAGGGCCGCTTCACCTTCACCCACCCGGCCGCCGGCACGGTGATTACCGTGATCGAAGCTGGCGGCGACCAGCCCCCCCGCTTGGTGCAAGCCATCGAGCCGTACCGCAACGATACCTTCAACCTCCTCTGGCAGGATCAATCCCTGACCGTGGCCCGGGTAGTCTTCACCCCCCGGTTCGATGACGCGGGCAAGCGCACCATTGTCCCGGAGGTGGCGATTTTAAAGGAACTGCCGCCGCCGACCCTGCCCGCCACGGCCACCCGCATCGCCAGCCGGGGAGCCGACGGCGACCGTTTTCTGCGGGTGGCCCTGCTGGCCGACAACCGTTTTCATCTGACCCTGGAAAGCACTGCCACCGATCTTTTCGGCAACGAAAGCCGGGAAAGCGCCGAGTTTCTGATCGAGGAACCAATGCCGGGGCGGATCACCGCCTTTACCCTCAACGAAAAAGGCACCATCCTCCTGGCCGGCACCGACCAGGGCCGCCTCCTGCGCTGGGAAATCTCCCAGGAAGGGGCGCGCCGCACCGACGAGGTAGCAGCGGTGGCGGGAGACCAGCCGATCACCGCCCTGGCCCTGGTCTTCGGCGGTATCTCGGTGGCGGTGGGCGGGGCCGACGGCTCGCTGGTCACCTGGATGCCGATCTGGGAAGAACAGGGCGGGGAAAAGGTGCGGGTGCTGCGGCCGATTCATCGCTTAAAATCGCATCAGGGGGCGGTGGCGGAAATCATTCCCTCCCGCCGGTCCAAATCCCTGCTCAGCCGAGGCGACGACGGCCGGCTCCATCTCGACCATATGACCAGCGAGAACCATCTCCTCAGCCTGGCGGGCGAAAAAGAGGGCCTGAGCGCGGCGGCCATGTCGGGACGGGGCAACAGCCTGGTCGGCCTTGACCGGGAAGGCCGTCTGCTGGTCTGGCAACTGGACAATCCCCATCCCGAAATCAGCTTCAAAACCCTGTTCGGCAAGGTGTGGTACGAAAACTATCAGCAGCCCGAATATGTCTGGCAATCCTCGGCCGGCAACGACGATTTCGAGCCCAAACTGAGCATCGTCCCCCTGCTCTTCGGAACCATCAAGGGCACCTTTTACGCCATGCTCTTTGCCATTCCGCTCGCCATTTTCGGGGCGGTGTACACCAGCCAGCTCACCAGCCCCGCCTTCCGCCAGGCGATCAAGCCGGGGATCGAGGTGATGGCCTCGGTGCCTTCGGTGGTGATCGGCTTTCTCATCGCCCTCTGGCTGGCCCCCATTGTCGAACGTCACATCCTCGCCCTGCTGATGGCCCTCTGCCTGGTGCCAACGGTCTTTATTCTCTTCATGGCCCTGATCAAGCCGCTCTGCGAACGGCCCACCCTCCAGAACCGGTTCAAGGGCTACGAGTTTCTCCTTTTGGTGCCGGTGATCATTATCGGCGGCATGGTGGCCTTTCTGCTCGCACCGCCGGTGGATGCCCTCTTTTTCCAGGGGGATTTCAAACAGTGGCTTTACGACGGGATGGGGGTGCGCTACGACCAGCGCAACAGCATCATCATCGCCTTTGGCCTGGGGATCGCGGTGATTCCGATCATCTTTTCGATCACCGAGGACGCCATTTCCAACATCCCGCCCAGCCTTTCCGCCGCCTCCCTGGCCTTGGGAGCCAGCCGCTGGCAGACGATCTGGCGGGTGGTGCTGCCCTCGGCCAGCCCCGGCATCTTTGCCGCGATCATGATCGGCTTCGGCCGGGCGGTGGGGGAAACCA
>DIKC01000015.1 GCA_002421565.1 Desulfobulbaceae bacterium UBA5628
CGGTTGGGCAGGCCGGTGAGCTGGTCGTAATGGGCGAGGCTCTCCAGCTTCTCCTGGCTCTGTTTGATGGCGGTGAGATCGGTGGATATCCCCACGTAATGGGTGGTGCGGCCCCGTTCGTCAGTGACCGCGCTGATCGACAACCATTTGGGATAAACTTCGCTGTTTTTGCGGCGGCCCCAGATTTCCCCTTCCCAATGGCCGGTCTCCAGCAGGCTCTGCCACATCCGCTGGTAGAATTCCGGCTCATGACGGCCGGATTTGAAGATCCGGGGATTTTGTCCCAGCACCTCTTCCCGCCGGAAGCCGGTCGCCCGTTCAAAGGCGTTGTTGACGTTGATGATCCGGGCCTCGGCATCGGTGATTACCACCGCCTCTCCGCTCTCTTCCAGGAATTTGGCGGAAAGGCGCATCTGCTCTTCCTGCCGTTTGTGTTCGCTGATGTCGCGGGCGTAGCAGATCAAGCCGCTGCCGGGGCCATGTCCGGTGTCGAAGCGGGAGAGGGAGATATCGGTCTGGCGGATTTCTCCGGAGCGGCGGCGGACTTTGATTTCCGCCTGGCAGCGGCCGGCGTCCTCCACCCCGGCGAGCATCCGTTGCCGAAAAAAGGTTTGCTCCTCGTCCGGCAGAAAATCGATCAGGTTCCGGCCCCGGGCCTGGTCGGCGACGCAGCCGAACAGCCGTTCGGCCCCTTGATTCCAGGTGGTCACCAGCCCTTCGGGGTCGGTGGTGACGATCGCGTCCGGGATTTGCTCCACGATCATGGCCTGATTATGCACCTGCTGGGATGCCTGTTTCTTTTCAATGCCCAGAGCCACGATGTCGGCCAGGGCGGCCAGGGAAGCGATGATCGATTCCGGCAGGGGAGAACGGGTGAAGAAGGCCATGACCCCGATCACCTTGCCATCCAGGATCAGGGGGTGGCCGGCAAAACCCCGCAGATTGTGCGCCTTGACCCAGTCCTGATTTTTGACTTGGGGATCGTTGAGCAGGGTGTTGGATACCCGCGGCTGCCGGTGGAGGGCGATATCTCCGACTTTGCTGAGGGAGCCGATGGCAATGCGGCTGAATTCGCCGTTCAGTTCTTCGTGCAACCCGGCGCTGGCGCGCAGGATCAGGTTTTTCCCTTCCTCGTCCACCAGCCAGATGCGGGCCAGGGCGGCATCGAGGTGGCGCACCAGAGCGAGGCAGCAGGCTTGCAGGGATTTGGCCAGGGAGTCGCTACGGGTGAGGGCAAAGCCGAACTCGGCATTTAAAGTCAACAGCCGCATTCGGTTGCGCAACTCAGCCTCCACTTCCTTCTGGCGGCTGATGTCTTGGACCGTGCCCGCCATGCGGAGCGGTTCGCCCCGCGGGTCGAGAAAGACCTCTCCCTGCTCATGGACGCTTCTTTCGCTGCCGTCGGGCAGGATGATTCGGTGGTCGAGGTTGTAAGGAACGGTGCCGGCCAGGGCGGCATCGACCGCCGCTTTTACTCTTTCCCGGTCATCGGGATGGACGGCGGCCAGAAAGGCTTGATAGCTGGGGGTAAAATCGGCGGGATTGCGGCCGAAGATGCGGTAAACCTGCTCCGACCAGTGCGTGCCTTTTTCGATATCCCATTCCCAGTTGCCCATTCGGCCGATCCGCTGGGCTTCTTCCAGGCGGGCGCCGTTACGTTCCAGTTTTTTCTGGATATGCTGGCGTAAGCGATTTTGCCGCAGCACGTACCAGAAAACCAGATTGGTGGCAGCCGCCGCCCCAATCAACCAAGTATAAATCCAATCCTTTTTCTGCGCCAAGGGAATAGCGGAGTCAATCAAGCGCACCAGGAAAATCGCCCCGGCCAGTTGCACCAACAGGAAGATCAGGAAAAAAAACCAGATGGCAAGCCGCCGCCGCTGGAAGCGGATGCCTTGGGTATTCCGGTGGTCAACGGTGATCTTAGGTGGCATTATTATGGCAGGTAGAGGCTGATAAAGTTTGACAATAATGATTCTTGATAATCAGAATTGTCCGGAATGACAAGTAAATTAACGGTAAAAAAGAGGGTCAGGCGTCGCCGAAGCAGATTCCGATCTCCCGGGCGGTGAGCAGCTTGTCGCTGTCCAGTTTGACCTTTTTGCGGGATTTGATCGCCTCCGCCAGGGGAACCGGCACCATTTCCGGGGTTCGCAGGGCTACCAT
Organism: Desulfobulbaceae bacterium UBA5628; assembly: GCA_002421565.1. Classification (GTDB taxonomy): domain Bacteria; phylum Desulfobacterota; class Desulfobulbia; order Desulfobulbales; family Desulfurivibrionaceae; genus UBA5628. The sequence continues at coordinate 2,167 of DIKC01000015.1, forward strand.
ATGATCGAACAGCTCCTGTTCCGCCATTCTTACCGCCGCGCCCCCGAAGCGCAGGGCCAGGAGACGGTCGAAGGTGGTGGGGGAGCCGCCCCGTTGAAGGTGGCCCAAGGTCAGGGAGCGAGTGTCCTTGCCGGTCATTTTCCTGATTTCTTCCGCCACCCAGGAGCCGATCCCGCCGAGCAGGGTCTCTTTGCGGCCCGCTTCGCCCTGTTTGCCGATCGCATTTTCCATCCCCTTGGCCTTGGCCCCTTCCGCCACCACCACGATCGCGTAGTGTTTGTCGCGCAGTTCATTGTCATTGACTTTGCGGCAGACCAGCTCCATGTCAAAGGGGATTTCCGGGATCAGGATTACGTCGGCTCCGCCGGAAATGCCGGAGTTGAGGGCGATCCAGCCGGAGTCGCGGCCCATGACCTCCACCACCATCACCCGGTCGTGGGACTTGGCGGTGGAATGGAGTTTGTCCAGGGCTTCGGTGGCGGTGGAAACCGCGGTGTCAAAGCCAAAGGTGCGCTGGGTCGCTTCCAGATCGTTGTCGATGGTCTTGGGCACCCCGATCACCGGCATTCCCTTCTCCACCGCGAAACGGTGGGCGATCTCCAGGCTGCCGTCGCCGCCCACCGCGATATGGCAGAAAAAATCCAGCCGTTTGAAATTCTGCATCACCCGGTCGGAAAGGTCGCGGAGCTGAACCTCGCCGGCCAGGTTTTCCACCGGCATCGCAAAGGGGTCGCCCTTGTTGGTAGAGCCGAGGATGGTGCCGCCCAGGGGCATGATATCCTCAACCTTGTCCGGGGTAAGGCGGATCAATTCATCGGGGTCGAGCAACCCCCGGTAGCCGCTTTTGCTGCCGTATATTTCCCAGCCGCGCAGATAGGCGGATTTGGCCACCGCGTAGATCACCGCGTTGAGTCCCGGGGCATCGCCGCCGCCGGTGGAAATGACGATTTTTTTCATGGGCGTACTCCTTGCGGATTTCCGGGAAAAAAGTTTAAGGATTGTTGTCAGTTATATTCAGCTTTTGGCCGCAGGTCAAAGCAAAACCGTTAACCTTCTTGACTTTTGCCGTCTCGATGTTTAATCTTTTACTAAATTTCACGTTGGGAGCGGCCTTGGCTGCTCCCGCCATTTTAACCGTAAGGAGACCTTATCATGCTTGATGTAACCGAGTTGGCCACGGAAAAGCTGAAGGCATACCTGACGGAGAACAGTATTGATTCTCCGGTGCGGGTAGCCTTGATGCAAGGAGGTTGAGCTGGTCCCTCTTTGGGATTGGCTCTGGATGAGTCAAAAGACAGCGATGCAACCTATGATCACGGCGGGATCAAATTCCTGATCGATAACAGTCTCAGCAACCAGTGCGGGGTGATTAAAATCGACTTTGTCGATGCCGGTCCCCGTTCCGGTTTTGCCATCTCGTCGGCCAAGCCTCTGGGTGGCGGCGGCGGTTGCAGCAGCGGTTCCTGCGGCACCGGAGGTTCCTGCGGTTGCTGATCTATATTGGATGATGAGTTTAGCCAAGGCCCTTGCCGGATTTCCGGTAGGGGCCTTTTTGCTGGAGGTGTCTTATGCAGGTTAGCGAGGAGCAGGGACAAGCCTTGTTGCGCCTGGCTCGCCGAACCTTGGCCCAACGCCTTGAGCGGCCGATGGGCAAGGCCGGGGAACAAGATGAAACTTTGCTGGCCGCCCCGCGGTTGCAGGAATTGCGGGGGGTCTTTGTCACCCTCAAGCTGGCTGGTCAGTTGCGGGGCTGCATCGGCAGTCTGGTCGGGGTAGAGCCGGTAGTGGTCGGGGTGCGGCGGCATGCCCAGGACGCCGCCTTCCATGATTCCCGTTTTCCGCCCCTTACTGCCGCTGAACTGGCGCAGGTGCAAATCGAGATCAGTGTCCTTAGCGAACCGCAACCCCTGGCCTATAACGGCGCCGCCGATTTGCTCACCAGGCTGGTTCCCGGCCGGGACGGGGTAATCATCCGGCGCGGGCCTTTCTCCGCCACCTTTCTCCCCCAGGTCTGGGAGCAACTGCCGCAGCCGGAGCGTTTTCTCGACCATCTTTGCCTCAAGGCCGGACTGCCGATGGATAGCTGGCAACAAGGGGGCCTGGAGGTCTTGACCTACCAGGTGCAGGCATTCGCCGAAGCTGAACAATAAAGGCAGGCAGCCTGCCGCCGGATTGCTTTTCGGTCGGCCATGTGGTACATGGCAAGAGCCTTCCCGCGTTGCAAATACGCTTGCCCGGATGGCGGAACTGGTAGACNNAGGGACTTAAAATCCCTCGGCCGTAAGGCTGTGCGAGTTCGATTCTCGCTCCGGGCACCACAGTCATATCAAGGTAACAAAAATGCCTGAACGGCTGCTTTATGATGAGGGCCAGCTTCGCAAGTTGCTGGATGATCTGAGCGATCTGCGGATGCGGATTCTCAAGAGCAGCGACTATCCTAGCGATTTTGCCGCCATCGAGGCCGAGGTCGGCGATCCCGATGACCGTGACAGTATCCTCAATCTGCGCCATTATCTCGCCTTTCGTTCCGAGGATTTGCGCCCCTTGCAGGAGCGGCTGAGCACCATCGGCCTTTCTTCGCTGGGGCGTTCGGAAGTTCATGTGATTGACGCCATTGAGCGGGTACTCAATCTTCTGCAACGCCTGCTGCTGCCGGAGCAGCCGCCGGTGGGGATGAGCCGGCGGGCGCTCAGCCTCGACGAGGGCTGCCGGCTACTGGCCCGCAATACCGAGCGCCTGTTGGGGCCTGCCCCGGTCGGCCGCAAGGTGCGGATCATGGTCACCCTGCCTTCGGAGGCGGCCCATGATTACGGCCTGATTCTCAAACTGGCGGAATTGGGCATGGATGTGGCCCGGATCAACTGCGCCCACGACGAGGCGGACGATTGGCTGCAAATGATCAAGCACGTCCGGCGGGCGGCCGCCGAATTGGGCCGCCCCCTGACCGTCTCCGCCGATCTGGCGGGCCATAAGATTCGCACCGGGCCGCTCGCCTTGGAGGCCGGGGTTCTGCACCTGACCCCCAAACGCGATCATTTCGGCCGGGTTCTGGCCCCGGTTCGCCTGCGCCTGCAACGGCCGGGAAGCGCGGGAGCGGCCGCCTCCCAAGGGTGGCAGGCCAGTCAGGCCAGTCTGCTTTGGGATGAGGGGCAGGCGGTGGAACTGCAGCCGGGCGATCGCCTTCGTTTTGTTGATTCCCGCGGAGCCAAGCGCACCGCGATTATCGACGCGGTGGATGGCGAGGGGGCGTGGGCTGATCTCCATCACGCCACCTATCTGGTCAATGATATTCCCTGGCGCTGGGAGCGTGACGGAGAAAAAGAGCGGCGGCAAGGGGTGTTCGGCGGCATTGCCGACATTCCGGTGGTCATTGTCCTGCGCCAAGGGGATTTGTTACTGTTGACCCGGGAGCCTCTGCCCGGCAAGGCACAAAGCGTGGATGCGGTCGGAATGGCGGTTGCCTCGGCCCATATCTCCTGTACCATGCCCGAGATTTTCGAGGTCTTGCGGGTTGGCCGGCAGATCTGGATCGATGACGGCAAATTCGGGGCCGAAGTAGTGGAGTTGAACGAGGCCGGGGCCTTGCTTAAAATCAACAACTGCCGGCCCGGCGGGGCAAAGCTCCTGGCCGACAAGGGGCTCAATTTTCCCGGCCTGGAACTGGGGCTGCCGGGTTTGGCCCAGCACGACTTGGCGGCCCTCAAGGCATTGGTCGGCAAGGTCGATATCATCAACTTTTCCTATGTTGAAACCGCTGCCCATGTCCATGAGTTGCTGGCGGCCCTGGAGCGGCTCAAGGCGGAGAAAACCGGCATCATCGCCAAGATCGAAACCGCCCAGGCCTTCAATAACCTGGCCGAAATCGCCCTGGCCGCCATGGGCCGTCTGCCCTTTGGGATCATGATCGCCCGCGGCGATCTGGCTATGGAGGTGGGGCCGGAGCGGTTGGCCGAGGTCCAGGAGGAAATTCTCTGGCTGGCCGAGGCCGCCCATCTGCCGGTGGTTTGGGCCACCCAGGTGTTGGAAAGCATGGCCAAGAAGGGGGTGGTTTCACGGCCGGAACTGACCGACGCCGCCATGGGAGAACGGGCCGAATGCGTGATGCTCAACAAGGGGCCGTTCATCGAAAAAGCGGTGACCAGCCTTCATAATATCCTGAGTCGGATGCAGGAGCATCAGCGCAAGAAAAGCCCCCGCCTGCGAGCTTTGCGCTGGGGGCGGGGCATGGGCGGGCCGCCGGAAAATAACGGCAGCTGCTGAATAAGGGTCAGCCCAGCGCCCGTTCCAGTCTATTGCACAAGGTTTTGATCACCTCCAGGCGGGCCACCCGCTTGTCGTTGCCCGGCACCAGGGTCCAGGGGGCATGGGTGGTGCTGGTTTTTTCCACCATGTCGGTGATCGCCTGGGCGTAATCGCCCCAGCGCTGGCGGTTGCGCCAATCCTCTTCGGTGATTTTATACTGCTTCCAGGGGGTGATTTCCCGTTCCTTGAAACGGCGCAACTGCTCCTCCGGGGTGATGTGAATCCAGAACTTGCTCAGGATGATCCCGTGGCGGTGGAGCTGCTCCTCGAAATCGTTGATTTCGCGGTAGCCACGGCTCCATTCCGCCAGACTTGCAAATCCCTCCACCCGTTCCACCAGCACTCGGCCGTACCAGGTGCGGTCGTAAATCGTTACATAACCGTCGCGGGGCAGGTGACGCCAGAAACGCCAGAGATAGTGCTGGGCCTTTTCTTCGTCGGTGGGGGCGGCCACCGAGATGACCCTGTAGAGGCGGGCGTCGATCGCCGAGGTCAGGCGGCGGATATTACCGCCCTTGCCGCCCGCGTCCCAGCCCTCGAACAGGGCCACCACCGAGCGTTTGGCGTTGTGGGCCTTCCAGCTCAGCTTGTAGAGCCGATCCTGGTATTTTTGTAATTGCTTGCCGTATTCCGCATCGCTCACCGTTCGCTCAATATCAATGCTGTCCAGCACCGATTTGCCGCTGAGCGGCGAGGAGGTGCGAGACTCCTTGCGTTTACCGGGTTCGGCCTTGTTGAGGGCCAACTTGGCGGCCAGGGCTTCGTTGAGGCGCAGCAGCAACAGCTTGCCGGTCTTGAGATCGCGGTAGCGCCGATCTTCGGCATCGATCAGATGCCAGGGGGCCTGGCCGCTGTCGGTGAGGCGGATGGCGCGGGCCGAGGTGGCGGCGAAATGGTCGTAGCTCTTGGCGAATTTTTTGGCCAGTTTGCCGATCCGGCGCTTGTTCTTATCCTTGATTCGTTGCTGTTGGGCCTTGCTGGAGAGGTGAAACCAGAGCTTGATGATCACCGTTCCGTCGTCGCTGAGCATCCGTTCCAACTGTTCGATCAGGCCCATTTCAGCGTCCAGCCGGTCGTCGTCCCAGTCGCCTAAGGCGTGGTGAATGATCGGCTGGGTGTACCAGGAGCCGAACATCACCGCCATTGTGCCCTTGGGCGGCATTGCCCGCCAGAAGCGCCATTGGAAGGGGCGCATTCGCTCCTCGTCGGTTTCATCCCAGAAGGCGTGGTTGCGCACCCAGCGGGAGTCCAGCCATTCGTTGAGCCGGTTGACCACCTCGCTTTTGCCCGCCCCTTCCACCCCGGAGATGATCACCACCACCGGAATGGAGCTTTCCCGAATCGCCTCCTGGGCGCGCAACAGTTCGGTGCGCAGGCTTTCCACCTCTTTATTGAAGAGATCCTTGGCGATTTTTTTGTGTAGTTCCACTGCTTCAAACATGGTCGCACCTCCAGTTTTTTTCATTTTACGACCGGCAAGCCCCTGGTTGTCAAATTTAATCGTACGCGCCTTGCTCTTTGCCGCTGGAGATGATTGTTTTTCCCTGATCTTCCTGCTAAGTTGCGGCGACAAGGCGGCCTGTTCCGGCCGCCTTACGGCGCCAACAAGGAGAAAAAACAGGATGGATAAACCAGCCGAGGAAACCGGCGCTATTGCCCGTTCCGCCGGGGCGGTCGGGATTGCGGTGATGTGCAGCCGCGTTCTGGGCCTGCTCCGGGAGCAGGCCTTTGCCATCCTCTTCGGGGCCGGTTTCGCCTTTGACGCCTTTGTGGTTGCCTTCCGGATCCCCAACCTGCTCCGCGACCTTTTCGGCGAAGGCGCTCTGAGCGCCGCCTTTGTCGCGGTCTTCAGCGATTATCAGGTAAACCGCGGCGAACAGGAGACCTGGCGGCTGGCCAGCAATGTGCTCACGGTCTGCGGGGTTTTGCTGAGTATTCTGACCCTGGTGGGGATTTTCTCGGCCGAGCCCCTGGTGCGGCTGCTGGTGGAGGCGGACTTCGAGGCGATTCCCGGCAAGGTGGAGCTGGCCGCCCTGCTTACCGCGATCATGTTTCCCTTTCTGATCTGCATCTCGCTGGCCGCGGTGGTGATGGGGATGTTGAACAGCCGGGGGCGTTTTTTCATCCCGGCCCTGGCTTCCAGTTTTTTCAACCTCGGCTCCCTGGTGGGCGGGGTGGGGCTGGCCCTGCTCCTGCCCCGTTTCGGCCAGCCGGCCATTGTCGGAATGGCGATCGGCACCCTGATCGGCGGCCTGCTGCAACTGGCCGGCCAGCTACCGACCCTGGGCCGCACCGGCTTTCGTTTCAAACCGGTCTTTGATCTTGGCGATCCCGGTCTGCGCCGGATCGGGCGCTTGATGCTGCCGGCGGTGATCGGGCTGGCCCCGCTCCAGATCAACGTCCTGATCAACACCTACTTTGCTTCCTCGTTGCCGGAAGGGGCGCTTTCCTGGCTCAATTACGCCTTTCGTCTTTTCTGGCTGCCGGTGGGGCTTTTCGGGGTCACCCTTTCAATCGCGGCCATGCCGGTGATCTCGCGCCACGCCGCCCGCCGCGACCTGCCCCGTCTGCGGGAAACCTATGTCTCCTCCCTGACCCTGGCCTTTGTTCTGACCATTCCGGCCAGCATCGGCCTGATCCTGCTGGCCGAGCCGATCATCCGGCTGATTTTCCAGTACGGCCGCTTTGACGCCGCCACCACCGCCCGCACCGCCGAGGTCCTGGTCTGCTATGCGATCGGCCTCTTTGCCTACGCCTCGGTCAAGATCATGGTGCCGGTTTTTTACGCCCTCGACCGCACCCGTTATCCGGTGGCCGGCAGCTTTCTCACCATGCTGCTCAATCTGGCCCTGATCAGTGTCCTGATCGGCTCCCTCCGCCATCAGGCCCTGGCCCTGTCGATTTCATTGGCCATGATCGGTAACTTTTTGTTTCTGAGCGCCATGCTTTATCGTACAATGGGCGGCTATTCCCTGGCCTATCTGGGGCGGGGATTGCTCAAGAGCGGGGCCGCCGCCCTGCTCATGGGGCTTTGGCTGTTCGGATTGCGGGAAGGATTGGCGGCCTGGCTGCCGGAGACGCTCTGGGCGCGAATCATCGGCCTGCTCCTCTGTCTGCTCAGCAGCGGCCTGATTTACGGCCTGGCCTTGCAGGCCCTTAAGTTGCACGAATTGAATCAACTGGTGGAGCGATTGCGCGGCCGTTTCAGCCGCTCGGCGGGGTGAGGCCGGCCAGCAGTTCCAGTTGGGCCAGCAGCACCGGCACCGCTGTGTCCACCCGCAGGATGCGGGGTCCGAGGGAAAAGGGGATGAAGCCCTGGGTCTGGAAGCGCTCGATTTCAAAATCGACCCAGCCCCCTTCCGGCCCCACTGCCAGCAAGCGGCGGCCAGGGGCGGGGTTGATCTCGCCGATGGTTTGCGGCGCCTCGGGATGGGCCACCAGCCCGCCCTGGTAGTCCGGGAGCAGGCGGGGCAATTCATCCTCGACAAAGGGCCGGAAACGGGGATGGATGGAAACTTGCGGCAGCCTGGTATCCACGGCCTGTTCCAGCCCCTGCCGGAGATGGGTTTCGATTTGTTCCGGCCCCAGTTGGGAGGAGCGGAAAAAACTCTTCTCCACCCGGTTGGCGTTGATCAGCATGATTCGTTTTACCCCCAGGGCCGCGGCTTGGGCCAGCACCCTTTTCAGGATCAGGGGCCGGGGCAGGGCCAGGATCAGGTCGACGGCGGTCGGCGGCGGGGGTGCGGTTCGGCATGATGCCAGCCGCAGGCGCGCCCCTGTCTGGTCAAGTTGAAGGATGAGGGCGGCGCCGATCAGGCCGTTGATGATCCCGACCCGGATGGTGTCGCCGGGCCGGCTCTTCAATACGGCCCGGAGGTGTTCGGCCCGGTGGTCGTTGAAGCTCGCTTCCTGGTCGCGGATTTCTTCCGGTCGCAGCAGAATAAGGTTCATGGGTGGTTGCCGGGCATGGTTCATCTCCTTTACAATCTGGTGCTGCTGGCGGGGCTGATTGTAGCCCTTCCGGCGCTCTTCGTCAAAGCCTTGCTCAATCCGGCCTGGCGGGCGCGGCTGCGACGACGGCTGCTTTATGATCCGTCCGGCCATGAGCTGCGCCGGATCCGCCCGTTCCCCCAAGGGCGGCCGGTCATCTGGATTCACGCCCTGTCGGTGGGGGAAACCGCCTCGGTGCTGCCTCTGGTGCGCGCCTTGCGCCGGGAGTATCCCGCCGCCCGCCTGCTTTTTTCCAGCACCACCAAGGCGGGAGAGGAATTTGCCGGCCGTTGCCTGGGCGATTTGGTCGATTGTCGCCTGGTGCTGCCCTTTGATCTCCCCTTTTTGATCCGGCGGTTGGTGGGCCGCTTGCGGCCTGATCTTTTTATCCTGGTGGAGAGCGATTTCTGGCCCAATCTGCTCCGCGCCCTGGCGGCGGAAAAGGTGCCGGCCCTGCTGGTCAACGGCCGGATCTCCGCGGCTTCCTTCAAATGGTATGGCCGCCTGGGCTGGCTGTTCCAGCCCATTTTTTCCGCCTTTGCCCTCCTTGCCATGCAGACCGCGGCCGATGCCGCCCGCTTGACCAAATTGGCCCTGGTGGCTTCGGCGAAAGTCGTGACCATGGGCAATCTCAAATACGCGGCGGCCCTGGAAAGTTCCGCTTCCGGCCCGAGTGATCGGGCCGGGCTGGGTATTGACCCGGCAAGGCTGGTCTGGGTGGCGGGCAGCACCCACGCCGGCGAGGAGGAGATGATTCTTGCCGCTTGCCGGGATTTATGGGAGAGACATCCGGAACTTTTGCTGGTGCTTGCCCCCCGCCGGGTGGAACGGGCGGCAGCGGTGGCGGCCCTGGCCCGGGAACAGGGGTTGCGGGTTGCGCTGCGCAGCAACGGCCCGTTGACGGGAGGCGAGGAGGTGCTGATCCTCGATACCTATGGCGAGCTGGCCGCCGGTTATGCGCTCGCTGATCTGGCCCTGGTCGGGGGCAGCCTGGTGGCGGCGGGCGGCCACAATCCCCTGGAACCGG
>DIKC01000159.1:0-14290 GCA_002421565.1 Desulfobulbaceae bacterium UBA5628
TCAAATACGGGGTGACCCGCGATTACGTCCTGGGATTGCAGGCGGTGCTGGCCAGCGGCGAGATTATCCGCACCGGGGTGCGCACCGCCAAGGGGGTGGTGGGTTACGATCTCACCCGGTTGCTGACCGGCTCCGAGGGCACCCTGGCGGTGATCACCGAAATCNNCCCTCCGCCTTCTGCCCCAGCCGGTCGGCCGGTCCACCTTTCTGATTCTCTGCCGGGATCTGCTCCAAGCCGCCGGCCTGGTCAGCGAAATTCTCCGCCATATGACCCCCTGCACCCTGGAATTCATGGACCGGACCGCCCTGGCACTGGTCGCGGATCGCCTTTCCCACCCCCTGCCCCCGGCCACCGGGGCGCTGCTGCTGCTGGAACTGGACGGCGATCAGGCGGAAGTTAGCAGCCAAAGGCAACAACTGCGGCAACTGCTCTCGGATCGTCCCGGCATCAGCCTGCAAGAGGCGGCCGACCCAGCCGAGGCGGAGGAACTATGGGCGGCCCGGCGGGCAATCTCCCCGGCCGCCTTTCAACTGCGGCCCCACAAAATCAGCGAGGATGTGGTGGTGCCCCGCAACCGGATTCCCGAACTGGTGGCCATTGCCCACGAGTTGGGGCGGAAAAAAGAGGTGGCGATCTTCACCTTCGGCCATGCCGGCGACGGTAACATCCACGTCAATATCATGCTGGATCGGAACAATCCGGCCGAGACCAGCCGGGCCGAAGCGGCGCGAGATGCCCTCTTCGATGCGGTGCTGAAGCTGGGCGGCACCATCTCCGGCGAACACGGCATCGGCTTGAGCAAGGCCGGGGTGATTGGCCGGGAAATCGAACCGGTGGCGCTTGCGCTGATGCGGGCGATCAAGCAGACCTTCGACCCCTACCAAATCCTCAACCCCGGCAAGATTTTTCAGGATTGAGCCGGGCCGCCAAGCCGGCACTTGCCAGCGGGCTTACTCGCGAGCGGCCTGGAGTACCAGGTCGGCAAGGGCGGCGATCAGGCGGGGGTGGCAGTTCAAGGCCGCGCTCCGTTCCAGGCGCACCCCCAGGGAGGCGGCCAGTTCACGGTACTGGATGTCGATCTCGTAGAGGGTTTCCACGTGGTCGGAAACAAAGCTGATCGGCGCCATCAGGATGTTGCGAACCCCCTGGCCGGCCAGCTCGCGGAGCATATCCGGGGTGGAAGGGGTGAGCCAGCGCACCGGGCCGCTCCGGCTCTGAAAACAGAGACGGCCGCCGATTCCGGTCACTTGCTCCACCGCCGCAATGGTCTGCTTGACCTGCGCCAGGTAGGGGTCGCCATCTTCAATAAAACTGACCGGCAGGCTGTGGGCGCTGTAGACCACGGTGGTCTGGCCGGGATCGCGGAAGCGGGCCAGACCGTCGTGGATGGTTTCGGCCAGGGCGGCCACATACTCTGGGTGGTCGGGCCAGGAGGGAATTTCGCGGATGGTGAAGCCGGGACGAAACGCAGCGGCGGCCCGGCCCAGATCGGCCAGGGAAGAGCCGGTGGTGGCCCTGGAATAATGGGGATAAAGGGGCAGCGCCAGCAAGCGGCGGATGCCGGACGCGGCCAGGGCGGCCAGGGTTTCGGCGGCCAAGGGATGCCAGTAGCGCATGGCGCAGACCACCCTGAAAGGGCCATGCGGCTTGAGCCGCTCCTCCAGGGCGCGTCCCTGTTCCGCCGAAATGCGGGCCAGGGGAGAACCGCCGCCGATCAGCCGGTATGATTCCCGGCTTTTGGGGGCGCGCTTTTTAACGATCCGCCGGGCAATAAATTTCTGCAGAAACGGAAACGGCCCCAAACGGATGATCTCCCGGTCGGAGAACAGATTGAGCAGAAACGGCTCCACCTGTTCCAGGCTCTCCGGCCCCCCCATGTTGAGCAACACCACCCCGGTGGTTTCGTTTGCTACGGACATATTCATCTCACTCATATCCTCCATCACTCTGGCCGAGTCAGCCAGTTTTCCACGCTCAGGCCGGGGATACGTGCAAAATGGCGGGTATTGCCACTGACCAGCACCAGCTTATTGGCCAAGGCGATGGCGGCGATTTCCAGGTCGGCCAGGGCCAGCGGGAGACCCGCCTTTTCCAGATCGGCACGAATCCGGCCACAGACCAGGGCGGCCTTGCTGTCAAAGGCCAGCAGATTCACGGCCGGCAGCAGAATCTCCTGCAGATTGCGCAGATGATGGGCTGGCCGGTCGCTTTTGCAGGCGCCGTAAACGATTTCCGAGATGGTAACGGTGGAAATGTATTGCTGGTCGCGAGGGGTGGCGGCGAGTCTGGTCAGCAGGGCGGGGTCGGGCTTCTTCTTGAAGATATTGGTAATGATGTCCGTATCAAAGAGATACATCGCGGCCTTTCCCTCCCCGGGCCCGGAACAGGTCGAGATCGGCCAGCGCCTCGGCTACTTCCGCGAAATCCGGCCAGGAAGAAGCCACGGCGGCAAGCCCTTGCCGTTCCTGGTGCTGTTCGATGATCTTCAGATCATCCAGGCTGACCAGGGCGGCCACCGGCTTGTCTCGCCGGGTAATAATGAATCGCTCATGACCATGGGCGCTTTTGGCGATCAGCTCGGAAAGATGACTTTTGGCTTGAGCAACGGATACTTGCGGCATGAAAAACTCCTCTGACAGGGGAAAAGCCACGAGGACAACTGACCATTATGACCACATAATAGCCGGTAGATGATCAGCGTGTCAATGGGCCAGCAATCCTTTTTATCAAAGCTGATAATCGGTAACGGCAAGGGCCAGGTCGGCCGGGGTCAGGGGGTGGAGGCGGGCGAAGATGTGTTCCTCCAGGCGACGGCAGATGAGGAAATTCTGGAGGATCTGCTCCTGGATAAGCGGATTGTCGGCCCCGTAGCGGATCACCAGATCGTCGCGCCGTTCCGGCAGGCTCACCACTTGGTCGTGACGCACCCGTTTGTCGGCATAGTAGACGATTTCCCGCTCCCCGCATGACCCGGTAAAGCCTTGGGCCAGCACCACGTGCTCGGCCACGATGCCGGCAAGCTCGTCGTAGCCGTGGGCGCGGCAGATTTCCGCCCCCCGTTCGGCGTGGCGGCAACGGCCGTGCAGGCACGGCCCCTTGGCAATATCATGGAGCATGGCTCCGGCCAGAGCCACCTCGACCCTGGCGGCCTCGCCCTTGGCGGCCAGGGCCGCGGCCAGAAAGCCGGCCACCCGTCCCACCATCAATGAATGAGCCCGGATGTTGGCCGGCATTTGGTAGCGATCCATCAGGGCCAGGCATTGGGCCGGGGTTGGGATGGCCATCGCTTTATGAGTTGCCGCTCCGGGAGAGGCGGTGGACCGTATCCACCATCAATTTGGCCTGCTCCGGCGGAATCTCCGGCAGGATGCCGTGACCCAGGTTGAAGATATGACCCGAGGCCGCCTTGCCTTCAGCCAGAATCCGGGCCACCTCGCGTTCCATCCACTCCGGCGGCAGGAGCAGGGCGCAGGGATCGAGATTGCCCTGGAGGGCGATGCCGGGCCCCACGATCCGGGCCGCTTCGTCCAGTTTGATCCGCCAGTCCAGGCCCAGGACATCGGCCCCGGAGGTTTTGCTCTGATCGAGGAGGGTAGCGCCGTTGTTGGCAAAATAGATGATCGGCACCGTTACCCCGGCCTCCTTGAGTGTGCGGATGATCCGCTGGACATAGGGCAAGGCGAATTGGCCGAAATCCCCGGGCGCCAGCACCCCGGCCCAGGAATCGAAAATCTGCAGGGCCTGGGCGCCGGCCGCCGCCTGGGCCTTGAGATAGAGAATGGTGCAGTCGGTGAGCTTGTCCAGCAGGGCCGCGTAAAGCTCCGGGGCGGTGTACATCATCTTCTTGGTGAGCAGGAACTGACGGGAGGAACCGCCCTCGATCAGGTAGGTGGCGAGGGTGAAGGGCGCCCCGGAAAAACCGATCAGCGGCACCTTGCCGGCCAGTTCCCGGCGCAGGATGCGAATGGTGTCCAGCACGTAGCGGAGTTTTTCCTCCGGGTCAGGCACGTTCAGCCGCGCCACCCCGGCCTGGTCGCGCACCGGCTCGGGAAAGACCGGCCCCCGTTTTTCATGAAATTCCAAGGGAGTGCCCATCGCTTCCAGAGGCACCAGGATGTCGGAAAAAAGAATGGCGGCATCCACCCCCAGAATATCCACCGGCTGAATGGTAACCTCGGCCGCCGCCTCCGGGGTCTTGCACAATTCGAGAAAGGTGAAACGGCTACGCACCGCCTGGTATTGGGGGAGATAACGGCCGGCCTGGCGCATCAGCCAGACCGGGGTGTAATCGGTTTTTTCACCCCGGCAGGCCTTGAGAAAGGTATCGTTGATCATCGCAGCTCCTTATTTTTGCTGGTCATTGCCGCCGGCCGCCCGGCGGGGGATGTAGTTGCAGAACGGCTCCTCGGCCAGGTAATCGCCGCTTACCGCATAGGCCCTGGCCCGGCAACCGCCACAGACATTGACATACTCGCAGACCCCGCAGCGGCCGCGATAACCTTTAAAGTCGCGCAGTTCCTTAAACAACGGCGAATTTTCCCACACCTCCTTGAACGACTGTTGCCGCAGATTGCCGGCCGCCTTGGGGAAATAACTGCACGGCAAAACATTGCCGTCCACGTCGATCAGGGCGATAAGCTGGCCGGCCAGGCAGCCCTTGGCCCCGCCGGTGGAAAATTGCAGGCTCCGGCGCTTGAACTGCTCGCCATCCTCCTTGGCCTTCTGGAGAATGACCCGGTAGTAATGGGGTGCGCAGGTGGGCCGCACCAGCAGCTCGTCCTCCTCCTTTTCCATCTCGTAGTGCCAGGTCAGCAATTCCTCATACTCGGCCGGGCTGATCAACTCGCCCATCATCTCCTCGCCCCGGCCGGTGGGCACGATCATGAACATGTACCACGCCTTGGCCCCCAGCTCCTTGGCCAGCCGGTAAACCTTGGGGATTTCCCCCTGGTTGCGCTTGGTGAAGGAGGAGTTGATCAGAAAGGGGATTTCATGGGCGTGGAAGAGTTTGGCGGCGTTGATGGTGCCGGCAAAGGCGCCGGGCTGATTACGAAAATTGTCATGGACCGCCGCCTCGGCCCCGTCCAGGCTCAGCGACACCATCCGGATCCCCGCCTCCTTCAACCGCTTGCAGGTTTCGGCCGTGACCAGGGTGCCGTTGGTGGCCAGACACATCCGCAGCCCCAGGCCGGTTCCGTAGGCGGCGATCTCAAAGACATCGGCCCGCAGCAGCGGTTCGCCGCCGGAAAGCACCACCACCGGCTTGGCGTAGGAGGCGATGTCGTCCAACACCCGCCGCGCCTCGGCCAGGGAAAAGTCGGGATGCCCTTCCACCTCCAAAGTGGATGAGGAGCGGCAATGGACGCATTTGAGATTGCAGCGGCGGGTGATCTCCCAGGCCAGCCATTTGGGTTCAAAATCCATGGATAATCCTCACAGGTATTGGGCGGCAGCGGCGGCCAAGGGGCTACGTTCGCTGCGGCTCAAGGTGATATGGCCGTGGAAGGGCTGGCCCTTGAGCCGCTCCACCGTGTAGGCCAGGCCGTTGCTGCTGGAATCGAGATAGGGGTTGTCGATCTGGTAGGGGTCGCCGGTCAGCACCATCTTGGTCCCCTCCCCGGCCCGACTGATGATGGTCTTGACCTCGTGGGGGGTAAGGTTCTGAGCCTCATCCACGATCACGTACTGGCGGGGAATGGAGCGGCCCCGGATATAGGTCAATGCCTCCAGTTCCACCACATGGTTACTGACCAGTTTGTCCACCTTCTGGCGGGTGGTATCGGAAACTCCATTGCCGCGCCCATTCTTCTTTCCCCGGCCATCGGCCAAAAGATAATTGAGATTGTCGAAGATCGGCTGCATCCAGTGGGCCAGTTTTTCATCCTTGTCGCCCGGCAGATAGCCGATGTCCTTGCCCAGGGGGATGATCGGCCGGGAGACCAGAATCCGGTCGTAGCGTTTAAGGTGAACCACGTTTTCCAGGGCCGCGGCCAGGGCGAGCAGGGTCTTGCCGGTGCCGGCCTGACCGACCATGGTCACCAGGGTGACGGCCGGGTCCATCAGCAACTCAAAGGCCATCCGCTGCTCCCGGTTGCGCGGTTTGATTCCCCAAACCGCGTCAAAAACCGGATTGAGGTGGAGCAATTTGTGGTCGTCGCCGACCCGGGCCAGGGCGCTCTGCTTGTCGTTGTCCTGGTTGACCAGTTGGATGAACTCGTTGGCAATCGGCTCAATGGCCGGCAAATCCAAGGCGTCCTGCTTGGAAAAATCGGCAATCACCGCCGGAGCCACCGGCACCTCCCGATGGCCGCGGTAAAGCTCGTCGAAATTGACCTTCTGCTTTTCAAAATCCCGCACCGCCAGGCCGAGGGCGTCGGCCTTGAGGCGGGCGTTGATGTCCTTGGAAACAAAGGTGACCGTCTCTCCCTGCTGTTGCAAGGTATAGGCCACCGCCAGGATGCGGTTGTCCGACTTGCTCAGATCAAGGCCGGGGTCGAGACAGCGATCCTTTTCGGTGAAAATCTGGAGGGTGCCGCCATTGTCCAGGGCCACCCCCTCGCCCAGCCGGCCCCGATCCCGCAGTTGGTCGAGCTGGCGGATCACCCGCCGGGCATTACGGCCCAATTCATCGTTGTGGGATTTGAACTTGTCAAGTTCCTCAATCACCGACATCGGCAGGACGATCACATTATCGGCAAAGGAATTGATCGAATCGGCGTTATGAAGAAGAACGTTGGTATCGAGAACAAAATATTTTTTCACTGCCGCTCCTTGTACTTTTTGCGTCCCTCGGCCAGGGACTCAGGCGAACCATGAAAATAGCCTTTTAAGCGGATATTGCAAGGAAAATAAGGCACGGCGGCAACGGCTGTGCTATGATGGCGGCCATGAAAATCGCCCTTATTCAGACCAACCCGGTGATCGGCGACTTCCCGGGCAACAACGCCCGGATCGTGGCCCAGGCCGAGCGGGCCGCCGCCCTCGGCTGCGAACTGGCAATCTTTCCCGAACTGGCCCTGAGCGGCTACCCGCCCCAGGATCTGCTGGAACGGCCCGCCTTTCTCGCCGACCATGAGCGGGCGCTCACCCGGCTGATCGCCGAGGTGCGCGGGATCGGGGTACTCTGCGGGGCAGTGACCCGCAACCCGGAAGCAGCCGGCAAGCCGCTCCACAACTCGGCCCTCCTCTTCCGGGATGGTAAAATACTGTTCAGCACCGCCAAGCGGCTGCTCCCCACCTATGACGTCTTCGACGAATCCCGCTATTTTGAGCCGGGCCGGGAGGCGGCCCTCTGCGACTACCAGGGTTTGAAGCTGGCGATTACGGTCTGCGAGGACATCTGGAACGACAAGCGGGTTTTTCCCCGCTGCCTCTATCATCACGACCCGGTGGCCGAACTGCTGGGCTGTCCCGATCTTACCGCCGATCTCCTGATCAACCTGGCCGCCTCCCCTTTCAACCTGGGCAAGAACGCGATCAAGCAGAAAATTTTCGCCAACCTCTGCGCCGCCTACCGGGTGCCGATGCTCTACGTCAATCAGGTGGGGGGCCAGGATTCCCTGGTCTTCGAGGGCGGCAGCCTGGCCCTGGACCGGAGCGGGGCGGTGGTCTGCCGGGCCGCCCGCTTCCAGGAAGACTTGGTGGTGCTGGACACCGCCACCTGGCAAGGCGAGATCCGCGAGGACGGCAGCGCCGACCAGGCCGATCCGGAAGCGGCCGAGGTGCTGGCCGCCCTGGTGCTCGGCAGCCGCGATTATGTCCATAAGTGCGGCTTTAGCGGGGTGGTGATCGGGCTTTCCGGCGGCATCGACTCGGCCCTGACCGCGGCGATCGCGGTTCAGGCCCTGGGAGCGGAAAACGTCCTGGGGATCGCCATGCCCTCGCCCTATTCCTCGCCCGCCAGCCAGGAGGATGCCCGCCAACTGGCCACCACGCTCGGCATTGCCTTTCAGGTTCTGCCGATCACCCCCATCTTTGAAAACTACCAGCAGACCCTGGCCCCCTTCTTTACCGCCTTTGCCGGCGAAACCAGCGGGGAAGCGCGGCCGGTGGACCTTACTACCCAGAATATCCAGGCCCGGATCCGGGGCAACCTGCTGATGGCGGCGGCCAACAAGCTGGGGCGGCTGGTGCTCTCCACCGGCAACAAGAGCGAAATGGCGGTAGGCTACTGCACCCTTTACGGCGACATGAGCGGCGGCCTGGCCCTGCTTTCCGATGTCCCCAAGACCCTGGTCTATCGCCTGGCCGCCCTGATCAACCGGGAACGCGAAATCATCCCCCGCCGCACCGTCGAACGCGCCCCCAGCGCTGAACTGGCCCCGGACCAGAAGGACCAGGACGATCTGCCGCCCTACGAACTGCTCGACCCCATTCTCAAGGCCTACCTGGAAGACAATCTAGCAATCGCCGAAATCGTGGCCCAAGGCTTTGAACAACCAATGGTGGCCGAGGTGGTGGCCCGGATCCGGCGCAACGAACACAAACGCAAGCAGGCCCCGCCCGGCCTCAAGGTGACCAGCAAGGCCTTTGGCTACGGCCGCCGCTACCCGGTAGCGGAAAATTATCACGAATCCGCGGGAGGAAAATAATCCATGAAATTACAACCTGTTACCACCGACTCCCCGGAAGGCCGCGAGATCATCGAGGCGCTCCAGGATCGCTTCCAACTGGCCGACGATAATTGCCAACGGACGGTGAGCGGGATCATCGAGCAGGTGCGGAGCCGGGGCGACGCGGCCCTGGTGGAGTACACCCGCCAGTTCGATTCCCCGGAGTTCCGGGCCGAGCAACTGCGGGTCTCGGGCGATGAACTGGCAACCGCCTACGAGCTGGTGGACGACGATTTCCGCGACACCCTGGAACTGGCCATCGACCGCATTTCCGACTTCCACGAACGGGAACGGCAGGAATCATGGATGACCACCCGCGAGGACGGGGTGATCACCGGCCGCCTGGTCAATCCGGTGGACGCGGCCGGCCTTTACGTGCCGGGCGGCCGGGGCGGCTCCACCCCCCTGGTCTCGTCGGTGCTGATGAACGGTATTCCGGCCGGAATCGCCGGGGTCGAACAGCGGGTGATGGTCACCCCGCCGGACGCAAACGGCCGGATCAGCCCGGCCCTGCTGGTGGCGGCCCAGGAAATCGGAATCGACGAAATCTACAAGGTCGGCAGCGCCTGGGCGATTGCGGCCCTGGCCTACGGCACCGAAACCATCCCGCTGGTGGACGTGATCGTGGGGCCGGGCAACCAGTATGTCACCGAGGCCAAACGCCAGGTCTCCGGCCGGGTGCGGATCGACATGATCGCCGGCCCCAGCGAGGTGCTGATCATCGCCGACCACACCGCCGAGCCGGCCTTTATCGCCGCCGATCTCCTGGCCCAGGCCGAGCACGATCCCCAGGCCCTGGCGGTCTGCATCGCCACCGAGGCGGAGATGGCCGAGGCGATTGCCGCTGCTTTAGCCGAGCAACTGCCGCAACTGGAACGGGCGGAAATCGCGGCCAAATCCCTGCGCGACCGGGGGGCGCTGCTGGTCGCCGCCGATCTCGCCGAGGCGATCACCCTCGCCAATTTCATCGCCGCCGAACATCTCGAGCTGATGGTGGAAAATCCCTTTGAATGGCTGACCCGGATTCGCCACGCCGGCGCGATTTTCCTGGGCAAATACACCCCGGAGGCGGCCGGCGACTATCTGGCCGGCCCCAACCACGTGCTGCCGACCATGGGCACCGCCCGTTTCTCCTCGTCGCTGGGAGTGGAAACCTTCCTCAAGAAGACCAGCCTGATCAGCTATTCCCGGGAGGCGCTGGAAGACGACAGCCCCGACATCGAGCGCCTGGCCCGCCTGGAAGGGCTCACCGGCCACGCCCGTTCCGCCGCCATCCGCACCCGGAGATAAAATGAAAGCAGCCTGGATTTTGATTTTCTGCGGGGTGCTGCTCTGGTCGGGCTGGGCTCCCAAGGACCGCCTGGTCTGGCTGCTGGAGGTTCTGCCCGCTCTGCTCGGGGCGGCGGTGCTGGCAATGACCGCCGGTCGCTTCCGGCTCACCCCCCTGGTCTATTTGCTGATCCTGGTCCATGCCGTAATCCTGATGATCGGCGGCCACTACACCTACGCCGAGGTGCCGTTCTTCGCCACCCTCGGCGAATGGTTCGGCTGGTCGCGCAACAACTACGACAAACTCGGCCATTTTGCCCAAGGATTTGTTCCGGCCATGATTGCCCGGGAAATCATCATCCGCCTTCAGGTGATCCCCGGCCCAGGATGGCGAGCTTTCTTCATCCTCTGCTTCTGCCTGGCCCTGAGCGCCTTTTACGAGCTGCTCGAATGGTGGGCGGCAACGACCAGCGACACAACGGCCGAGACCTTTCTCGCCATCCAGGGTTACGAATGGGACACCCAGTCCGACATGCTCTGGGCCCTGATCGGGGCGATCGTCGCCCTGCTCCTGCTCTCCCGGCTCCACGACCGCCAACTCCGCCGCTTTATCGGCTAACCACCAGGAGAACCGCCATGAATTTCTACCTCCATCTCGACCACGCCCTTACCGCCATCAAGCGGGCGCCGCTGCTCCTGATCGTCGGCAACCTGCTGATTTCCGCCCTCACCGTACTCAGCTTCGGACTGTTGATCGGGCCGCTCTACGGCGCCTACCAGGAGATGATAATCCGTTTGCAGCGCGAGCAAAAACGGCCGGAGCCGCCCGATCTGCTGCGCGGCTTTTCCCGCTTCGGCCTCTTTTTCCCCCTCTTTTTCCTGGCCCTGGTGCTGTTGGCCGGTTTCGCGCTTTACGTATTGCCCGGCCTGATCCTGGCCACCTTCTGGCTTTACGCCCTGCCGCTGATGGCCGATCGCGGCCTGACCCTGATTCCGGCCCTCAACGCCTCGGCGGCGGTGGTCAAGGAAAAGGGCTTTTTCAAACATTTTTTCTTTCTCCTCCTGATCACCATTGTCCCCAGCCTGCTCTTTAACACCCTCGGCAACCTGATTCCGGTTCTGCGGCCGCTACTGATGCTCCTCCTGCTCATCTTCCTCTCCCCGCTCCAGCAAGGCTTCCTGGCCAGCCTTTACCTGACCAACTTCCCGTCGGCAACGAAGCCGGAAATTGCCTTGGAAGCGGCTGCCGAGGCCCCGGCCGACCTTTCTCTTTAAGTTCCCAACCAGAACAACAGCAGGCAGAGGGTCACGGCCACATAGAGCAGATAGGCGCCGATCCAGCCTTGGTGCACCAAGGCCCGCAGCCATAAGGCCGCCCCTGCCAGTCTCCGGAAGACGGGGTAAAGGAGGCGGTCCAGCACCAGGTCCGGGGTATGGATCGCCAAACGGGTCACGGCCGGGAAAAAACCGATCGCCCGGCCGCCGCCGATCTCGCTCCCTAAGCCCCACTGAAACAAACGCAACAGCGATTCAGCCACCGAGGCAGCGGTGTATTGCATCCGGGGGGTGCCGGCCGAAAAGCCGCAACCCCAGGTGACCGGGCGGGCAGCCTGCTCCGGCTCGCGGAAAGAACGCTGCCAGCGGTAAACCGCCGCCACCATTAGCAGCAACAACAAGGCGGCGAGGCTGAGCCAAAGCATTGGGGCGGGCAATGCCTTGCTCAAAGCGACGACACCCGCCTCTCCCTGCCAGGCCGCCACTGCCTGCTCCAGCATCGGCATCATGGTCCAGGGCAGGAGGCCGATCAACAGGCAGCCACTCAACAATCCGGCCATCGGCAACAACATGCTAAGCGGCGCCTCGATGGGCGGGGTATTAAAAACGCGCCGGGCGGTACCGAGAAAGGTGACCCCGAAGACCTTGGCAAAACAGGCTACCGCCAAGGCGCCGGTCATTGCCAGAGCCGGCGCCGCCAGTACCGCCAGCGAAAGCGGGAAGGCGGCGTCGCTACTCTGAGTGGAGAGCAAGCCGAGATAGATCAGCCATTCGCTGACAAAACCGTTAAGCGGCGGCAGGCCGCAGATCGCCACCGCCCCGCCGAGAAAAAGGAGGGCGGTGCGGGGCATGGCCCGCAAGAGACCGCCGTAATGATCGATCTGTCTGGTGCCGGTGGCCTGAATCACCGCCCCGGCGGCGAGGAAAAGCAGCGCCTTGAAGATGCCATGATTGATCACATGGAGTAAAGCCCCGGCCAGCCCCAGCGCCACCAGAACCGGCTGATTAAAGGTTTGCCCCAAAAGGGCGCAGCCCAGGCCGATCAGGATGATCCCGATATTTTCCACGCTGTGATAGGCGAGCAGCCGCTTGAGATCGTGCTGGGCCAGGGCGAAAGCCACCCCCATCACCGCCGACACTACCCCCAGCCCAAGGATCATCCCGCCCCACCAGGCCGGCGGGAGGCTGAAAAAGCCGCTGATCCGGACCAGGCCGTAAATTCCCATCTTGATCATCACCCCGCTCATCAGGGCGGAAACATGGCTGGGGGCGGCGGCATGGGCGCCGGGCAGCCAGATATGAAGCGGCATCATCCCCGCCTTGAGGCCGAAGCCGAAGAGGGCGAGGAGAAAGATCGCGCTGGCCGGGCCATTGTTTGCCGCCAACGAGGCGGCAACGGGAAAGGCAAAATCGCCGCCTTGGGCCAGGAGAATAAACATGGCGAAAAGGGCCAGGGTGCCGGCATGGGTGGCGGCCAGATAGACATAGGCGGCCCGGCGGGCCTCCTCCTTGGTCTGCTCGGTGAGAATCAGGAAGAAACCGCCAATCGCCATGACCTCCCAGGCCATCAGGAAAAGAAGGCCGTTGCGGCAGACCGGCACCAAAGCGATGGCAGCCCCCAGCAGACCGTAAAAAAGGCGCAGACGACCGGCCCTGGCCCCGTGCCGGGCCACCGGCAGGTAGCCGAGGCCGTAAATCCCGCCCAGGGCCAGAATCAACAGGGCGGGCAGGAGAAAAATCGCGGCCAGGGGATCAAGCCCAACCCGGAAATCGCCGCCCGGCAAGGACCAGGCCGCCTCCAGGGCCGGAAAGGGTTCTTGCCAAATCCCGGCCAGAACCGCGGCCAACCCCAAGCCGGTCCCCAGCAGCAGGATGGCCAGAGAGAGTCTTTCCCCCCGTTCTCCCCATCGTTCCCCGGCCAGGGCCGGCAGGCCGGAAACGGCGATCAGGATCAGGGCGACGAGGTAGAGCTGGATCATGGCTCCAATCCTTATCTCCGGTCAAGCAGGCGCAACAGGCCGTCCAGAATGGTGTAAGGATGGGGCGGGCAGCCGGGGATGAAGATATCCACCGGTAGCAGGGAGTCAAGTCCCTGGCTGATCTCGGGGCTGCCCCGGAAAGGGCCGCCGTTGATGGCGCATGCCCCGCTTGCAATCACGATTTTCGGGGCCGGGATCGCCTCATAGGTGGCCAGCACCGCGCTGTGCATGTTGGCGGTGATCGGGCCGGTGAGCAGGATGCCGTCGGCATGGCGGGGCGAGGCGACGAATTGAATCCCAAAGCGGCCGAGATCGAAGACCGGGGTGCCCAGCACGTTGCAATCCGCCTCGCAACCGTTGCAGCCGCCGGCTGAAACCTGGCGCAGCTTGAGGGAACGGCCGAACAATTTCAGCCGGGCCGGTTCCAGGGGAGCGGCCAGGGGATAATCGCCGCCACGGTAGAGCAAATCCTCCCGCCGGCGGACCGCCAGCCGATAGTCGTTGCCGAAACTGATCCGGCCTTGGGGGCAGGCCGGGCAATCGGCACAGAAAAGACAGCGCCCCAAATCAAGCTGCAACCGATCGTCCGCTCCCGCCCGGCAGGCCCCGAAAGGACAGAGGTCAAGGCAGGGCCGGGGGCAGGCGGCCGGACACTCCCCGGCAAATCGGGGCAGCCCCCGGAAGCGCGGCGGCAGTTGCGGCTCTTCCTTGGGGAATTTAGCAGTCCTGAATCCCTGCCGGTATCGCTCTCGTATCACCCGTAACATCTTATTTGCTCCTTGCTTGACGCCCGTCTACAGATCAAAGCCGCAGTAAGAGAGGTTGAAACTCTTGTTGCACAAGGGAAAATCGGAAATCTGCTCATCGCGCATCGCCATGGCCAACCCGCTCCAGTTATGGAAGGAGGGGTCGACAATCTTGTAACGCCGCAGGCGGCCGTCGCCATCGGTAATCCCGACGTGGACCACCTCCCCCCGCCAGCCTTCCGCCATGCCAATGGCCAGGGCCTCAGCCTTAAGCGGCCCCGCCGGCGCCCGGATCGGGCCTTCCGGTAGCTCAGCCATTATCCGGCGGATCAGCTCGATGGAGACGCTGATCTCCCGGCTGCGCATCCTGGCGCGGGCCATGGCATCGCCGGTTTCCTCGGTGATCAG
>DIKC01000159.1:14321-15971 GCA_002421565.1 Desulfobulbaceae bacterium UBA5628
CGGGGCACGCCGCAGGCCTTGGCCGCAATCCCGACCAGCCCGAGATCCTCGGCCACCGAGCGGGACAGGCGGCCTCTCCCTTCAAACCGGCTCAAAACCGAGGGGGCGTCAAAAAAAAGCTCCAGGGCGCCCAGGGTATTGCCCTCGACGGCTTTAAGCCGGGCAAGCATTTCTCCGGCCAAGACCGGGTCAAGATCGAAGAGCACCCCGCCCGGCCGCACCACCCCTCGCCCGAAACGGCTGCCGCACAACGCGGCGGTCAGATTGAGATAGTCGCCGCGCAACCTGCCGCAATAGGCGGAGGTGGGCAGAAAACCGACATCGCCGGCCAAGGCGCCAATATCCCCCACATGGTTGGCCAGACGTTCAAGCTCAAGCGCCATAGCGCGGATGGCTTGGGCTTTGGCCGGAACCTCGCAGCCGCTCAAGGCCTCAAGCACCTGACAGTGGGCCAGGCCATGGCCGATGGTGGTGTCACCGGCAATGGTTTCCATCTGGGCCATGGTATCAAGATGGGGGCCGCCCAGCAGCATCCGCTCGATATCCCGGTGCTGGTAGCCAAGCGAGATCTCAAGATGCATCACCTTCTCGCCGTAGCACTGAAAACGGAAATGGCCCGGCTCGATAATGCCGGCATGGACCGGACCAACCGCCACCTCGTGCACCCCCTCCCCGTCCACCCTGTAAAAATCCATCTCACCGCAGCGGGGGTGCCGGTCCGCCGGACGATCCCAGGCATCGGCCCCAGGCCGCCAGACGCTGTGAAAACGGAGCGGTTTGAACCAGGGATGTCCTTCCGGCACCACCCCGTACTGTTCGGCAATCTCCCTTTCAAAGAGATGCATCTGCGGGCAGTTCGGGGTCAGGGAGGGAAACCGCTCCCCGATGCGGGTCCGGTACACGGCGACAGAGGCATTGCGATCGCGGGCAACAAGGGCGAAAAGCTCCAGTTCCCTGTCATTTTCGGCTAGGGGCACGGCAAAACACGCCACCACCCGGCCCTGTTTCCGGACTTCCGCCAGCAGGCAATCGCTGAAATCGACAAATTCAAAAATCGGCACCGACTCAAGGCCTATGGCCTCGCCGTTTTTCAAAAATTGCGGGCTCAGATCGATCATGGCTTCACCTCCAGCAGCGCAGCCGCTTCGGCAAAGAGCTTCCTGGCCGGCTCGGGCAGGTAGATTCCCAGAACAAGAATGATGAGAAGCAGAACCAGGGGGGTACCGGTGGTCATAAAGGTTTCCCGGTAATTGGTGTCCCCCTTTCGTTCCGGTGACGTACCGAAAACAATCGAGAGGACCGTGCTGCCCATGCCGATGANNGCCAGAAAGAAGAGAAACAAGCCGCCGGTCAGATAATGCCCCCCGCTGAAGATGCCCCGGAGGATGGTAAATTCACTGATAAATGGCGCAAAGGGCGGCGAGCCGGTAATGGCCAGAAAGCCTAAGAGAAAAAGAGTGGCGGAAACCGGCACCAGGGTGATGGCACCCTGGACCTCGCCGACCCGCTTGCTGGCGAAACGACGATGGATGTTGCCTGCTGACAAAAAGAGAACGCCCTTGGTCAGGGCATTGTTCATCAGATGCAGCATGGCCCCGAAGGTGGCGACTCCGCCAATGGCAACACCGATGGCAAGAATCCCCATGTGTT
>DIKC01000142.1 GCA_002421565.1 Desulfobulbaceae bacterium UBA5628
TCGTCCGGGGCCACGACCTGGAACTGGGCCGGGATGCCGATACCGGCGGCCAGGTCAAATATGTGGTGGAACTGGCCAAGGCTCTGGGGGAGCAGCCGGAGGTGGCCCAGGTCGATCTGATCACCCGACTCCTTGATGATCGGGCCTTGGCGCCATCCTATGCCAACCCCCTTGAGCCGCTTACGGCAAAGTCCCGGATCGTGCGGATCCAGTGCGGCGGCCGCAAGTATATCCGTAAGGAACTGCTCTGGCCCCAGCTTGACGAAATGGTGGACAAGACCGTCAAGTTCCTCAAAAGCCAGGGCCGGATTCCCGATATTTTCCACGGCCATTACGCCGATGGCGGTTACGTGGCCCGGGAACTGGCCGCCTTTTTCGGAGCCCCTTTTATCTTTACCGGCCACTCCATGGGGGCGCACAAAAAAGGCAAGCTGTTGGGCGAAGGGTTGTCGGTCGAAGAGATCAATCGCCGTTATC
This sequence comes from Desulfobulbaceae bacterium UBA5628, assembly GCA_002421565.1. Taxonomy (GTDB): domain Bacteria; phylum Desulfobacterota; class Desulfobulbia; order Desulfobulbales; family Desulfurivibrionaceae; genus UBA5628. The sequence goes on from DIKC01000142.1 coordinate 478, forward strand.
ACATCGATCATCGCATCCGGGCCGAGGAGCGGATCATCCGGGCCGCTGAGGAAATCGTGGTCAGCACCCGCCACGAAATCGAGCGCCAGTACAGCCTCTATGAGAATGCCGAGGCCGGCCATTACAACGTGATTCCGCCCGGCATCGACCTCGCCACTTTTTATCCCTATTACAACCACCATCTCGACCACGAGGCGGTGGACGAAGTCTCCCGCCAGACCCGGATGGTGCTGCTCGGCGAACTGCACCGTTTCTGGGTTGCCACCCAGAAGCCCTTTATCCTCGCCCTCTGCCGCCCGGATCAGCGCAAGAATATCGCCGGCTTGATCAAGGCCTACGGCGAGGACAAGGATTTGCAGGCGATCGCCAACCTGGCGATTTTTGCCGGGATTCGCAAGGACATCAGCACCATGGAGGAAAACGAGCGCAACGTGCTCACCGAAATGCTGCTGTTGATGGACACCTACGACCTGTACGGCAAGCTGGCGATCCCCAAAAAGCATGACTTCTCCATCGAGGTGCCGGAACTATACCGGCTCTGCGCCGACAGCCGGGGGGTCTTTGTCAATCCCGCCCTGGTCGAACCCTTCGGTCTGACCCTGATCGAGGCGGCGGCCTGCGGAGTGCCGATCGTCGCCACTCAGGACGGCGGCCCGGCCGACATCATCGCCAATTGCGAAAACGGCATCTTGATCGACCCCACCGAAAGCCGGGAGATTGCCGCGGCCTGCAAGAAAATTCTGGTCGACCGGGAGCTGTGGGATCATTACTCCCGCAACGGGATCAATGGGGTGCGCCGGCATTATGCCTGGGATTCCCACTGCGCCGCCACCACCGTCCTTTACCGCCGGGCCATCACCGCCACCCCCAGGGCGGTCGAGGCCAAACGGGAAAAGAAGACGGCCGCGGTCGGCCGCCGCCTTACCCGCCTCAAAAGGCTGCTGATTACCGACATCGACAACACCCTGATCGGCGATGATTCGTCGATGCGGGAATTGCTTGTCCTGCTGGCCGAACATCGCGACCGTCTGGGCTGGGGGGTGGCCACCGGCCGCTGCCTCAAGAAGACCACCGATATCCTGGCCGAGCATGGCGTCGAACCGCCGGATATCATGATCACCTCGGTGGGCACCGAGATTTTTTACGGCCCGGAACCGGCGCCGGACAACGGCTGGCAAGGTCATCTCGCCCATCAGTGGCGGCCGGAGACGATCCGGGAGGCCCTGGCCGGTTTCTCCTTTCTCACCTTGCAGGAGCCGGAAAAACTACGCCCCTTCAAAATCAGCTACTATATGGAAGACCGGCCGGAGCAACTGACCCTGGTCCACCAGGCTCTCCAGCGCCACAAACTGCGCTACCACCTGGTTTATTCCCACGGTCAGTTTCTCGATATCCTGCCCTACCGGGCCTCCAAGGGCAAGGCGATTCGCTATCTCAGCTACAAATGGGAGATTCCGGTAGCCAGGATCATGGTCTGCGGCGATTCCGGCAACGACGAGTCGATGTTGCGGGGCGACACCAACGGCCTGGTGGTGGGCAACTACAGCCCGGAACTGGAGGTGCTCAAGGGGATGCGGCGGATTTATTTCAGCCGACAAGAATATGCGGCCGGAATCATCGACGGCCTCCGCCATTACCGTTTCCTGGACGATAATTAAAGGAACGAGCGAGATGCAGAGCTTCAAAGACCTGAGCAGTTTTGTCGACGAACAGGAGATTCCCCGGCTACGGGAGTTTCTTTTCAACCTGCCCCGGCCGGAACCGCCGATCATCCTGCGCAACGACCTGCTGATGGCCTTTCACCAGTTTCTCGAGCAGGGACCGGAGGCGGCGGCCATGCCCGGCAGTTGGCGTTTCCTCCGCAAGGTGCAGGAAATTCTCCTGGCCGAAGAGCGTCTGGTCATGGTTTACCGCCAGCGCCGGGCCAATTGCCGGATTTTTGAACTGCGTCCCGACGGCGACGGCCTGGAACATCTCTCGGTGGTCGATTTTCTGGCCCTCAAGGAACAACTGGCCCGGCCCGGTCTCTCTCCCTTCCAGCGCACCATGACCCTCAATCTGGCCCCTTTCTACGATTACGGCCCCGGCCTCAAGGACCCCCATACCATCGGCCAAGGGATTACTTTCCTCAATCGCCACATGTCCGGCAATTTGTCCAGCCAGCCGGAAAAATGGAACCGTTCCCTGTACGAATTTCTCAAGTTGCACCAGTTGCATGGGGTGCAACTGCTCCTGGACGGCGAGCGGGTCCGCTCCCCGGAGGAACTGGAAGAGGCTTTGGTGGATGCGGTCGATTTCCTCGAACGCTGTGCCTACCCCGATGATGTCGTCCGGGTCAAGGAGCGGCTGCGGCGTTTCGGTTTTCTCGATGGCTGGGGCAATTCCCTGCCCCGGATGCTGGAGACCATCAACCTCCTGCAGGACATTCTCGAACAGCCCAACGAGGAGATTTTGGAGGAATTTCTCTCCCGGATTCCCATGGTCTCCAAGGTGGCCCTGATCAGCCCCCACGGCTGGTTCGGGCAGGAAAAGGTGCTCGGCCGCCCCGATACCGGCGGCCAGGTGGTTTACGTTCTGGATCAGGCCAAGGCCCTGGAACAGTATCTCCTGGCCGATCTCCGCGACTCCGGCTTTGAGTTCGAGCCGAAAATTATCATCGTCACCCGCCTGATTCCGGAAAACGATGGCACCACTTCGGATAAGCGGCTGGAAAAGGTGCGGGACACCCGCAACGTCTGGATTCTGCGGGTGCCGTTCCGCGATGCCCAGGGCGAGGTGGTGCCCCACTGGTTGTCCCGCTTCCGGGTCTGGCCTTATCTCGATCAGTACGCGGTGGACGCGGAAGCGGAAATCCGCCGGGAATTGGAAGGTCGGCCCGATCTGATCATGGGCAATTATTCCGACGGCAATCTGGTCGCCACCCGCCTTTCCCGGAGCATGGGGGTGATTCAGGGCAACATCGCCCATGCCCTGGAAAAATCAAAATATCTCTTCAGCGATCTCTACTGGGATCAGTTTGAGCATGAATATAATTTTTCCATCCAGTTCATGGCCGACCTGATTGCGATGAATCTCGCCAATTTTATCGTCAGCAGCACCGCCCAGGAGATCACCGGCACCGACGACAGTATCGGCCAGTACGAATCATACCAGTTTTTCACCATGCCGGGACTGGTCAACGTGATCAGCGGCATTCATCTTTTTCATCCCCGTTTCAACGTGATTCCGCCGGGGGTCAGCCAGGAGGTTTATTTTCCCTATAATCGCAAGCGGCAACGCCCGCCTGCCCGGCAACGGGCAATGGCCGAGCTGCTTTTTCGCGCCGAGGACGGGGAGATTCGCGGTCGGCTCGACAACCCGGAGCTGCCGCCGATTTTCACCATCGCCCGCCTGGACCGGATCAAGAATCTCACCGGCCTGGTGGAGGCCTATGCCAACTCCCCCGAATTGCGGAGCCGGGCCAACCTGGTGATGATTGCCAGCGTCATCGACCCCGACCGTTCCCGGGACGCCGAGGAGGCGGCGGAAATCCGCAAGATGCACGGGCTCCTTGACCAGTACCAGCTTGATGGTCAGGTACGCTGGATCGGCAAGTTCATGGGCAAGGAGGAGACCGGCGAGGCGTACCGGATCATGGCCGACCGGCGCGGGGTCTTTGTCCAGCCCGCCCTGTTCGAGGCCTTTGGTCTCACCATTCTGGAGGCGATGCATTCCGGCCTGCCGGTATTTGCCACCCAGTTCGGCGGCCCTTTGGAGATCATCGAGCATGAAAAATCGGGCTTTCTGATCAACCCCACCGATCATGCCGCGATGACCGCCCGCCTCCTGGAATTTTTCGCCCATTGCGCGGCTGATCCCAAATACTGGCAGGGCTTTTCCCGGCGGGGGCTGGAGCGGGCCGAGAGCCGTTTTACCTGGAAGCTCCACTGCCGTAAGCTCACCCGTTTGGCCAAGGTGTACGGCTTCTGGCGCTATTCCATCTCCCAGCAGGCCAAGGTGCGGCTGACCCAGTATTGCGAGCTGCTTTACCATCTCTATTTCAAGGAACGGGCCGGGAGGATTGCATGAGTGGGGATAATCGCCGGATAGTGGCGGTGGGCGAGGTGGTCTGGGACATTTTCCCGGATCGGCAGGTGCTGGGCGGGGCGCCGGTCAATGCCGCCTATCATCTGCAAAAACTGGGACGAGCAGTGACCGTGATCACCCGGATCGGGGAAGATGATCTGGGGGCCGCCACCCTGGCCCGGCTGGAGGATTTGGGCCTGGCGACCGCCGGAATCCAACGCGATTCCGAACTTGCCACCGGCCGGGTGATGATTACCCTGGGGCCGGAGCAGGAGCCGCACTTCGAGATCATGGCTCCGGCCGCCTGGGACCGGATCGATCCCGAAGCGGCCCGGCTGGCGGCCGGGGAGCCGCCCTTTGCCCTGCTTTTCGGCACCCTGGCCCAGCGCGATCCCCGTAGCCGGGAGGCGATCCGGCATCTGGCCCAAACTGCTGCCCCCTGTTTTTACGATGTCAATCTGCGGCCGCCGTTTACCAGTCGGGAACTGGTATTGGCCTCGCTTGGGTTGGCCGATCTGGTCAAGATGAACGGCCGGGAACTGGCCGAGGTAGGGGGCTGGCACGGCTGGCCGGGGGCTACGAAAGAGGATGCGAAAAATATCGCCAAAAACCTTTGCGCCAGGTATGATCTGGCCGCCTTGGCGGTCACCGAGGGCGGCCAAGGGGCCTGGGCGATGACCGGGGCCGGGGATTTTTTCGAGGCCGCCGCCGAACCGGTGCGCGTGGTGGATACGGTGGGGGCGGGCGACGCCTTTTTCGCCGCCCTGATCGACGCCTTTCTGGCCCATCACCCTTGGCCGGAAATTCTGGCGCGGGCCAACCGCCTGGGCGGCCGGGTCGCTTCCCAACCCGGCGCTACTCCCTGATTATCTTGCAATTATTAAACATTATCTGTTCTGGAGGAGAATTGTCATGACCGTGTTTGAGACCAATTTCCCCGGCCTGAAACTGCTCCACCGGGGCAAGGTACGCGACCTGTACGAGGTGGAGGACAAGCTGCTGATGGTGGCCTCCGACCGCATCTCCGCCTTTGACGTGGTGATGAACGATCCCATCCCCGACAAGGGGGCGATCCTCACCCGGCTTTCCCTGTTCTGGTTCGATTATCTCAAGGATGTGCTGCCCAATCACCTGCTCAGCGCCGAGCCGGCCGAGTTCCCGGCGGTCTGCGCCCCCTTTCGCCAGGCACTGGCTGGTCGCAGCCTGCTGGTAAAAAAGGCCAAACCCCTGCCGGTGGAGTGCATTGTCCGGGGCTATCTTTCCGGCTCCTTTTGGAGCGCCTACAAGAAAGATACCACCGTCTGCGGGGTGAAACTGCCGGCTGGAATGCAGGAGTCGGAAAAATTCCCGGAACCGCTGTTCACCCCCTCGACCAAGGCGGAACTGGGCGCCCATGATGAAAACATCTCCCTGGCCCAAATGGAAGCAATGCTGGGGACGGAACTGACCGGCCGGGTGCGGGAGGCGTGTATCCGCCTTTACGTCAAGGCGGCGGATTACGCCCTGAGCCGGGGAATCATCATCGCCGATACCAAGTTTGAACTGGGGATGGATGCCGACGGGCAACTGATCCTGATCGACGAGGTGCTGACCCCGGATTCCTCCCGTTTCTGGCCCCTGGATGAGTATCGGCCGGGCCGGGGCCAACCAAGCTTCGACAAGCAGTTCCTGCGGGATTATCTCTCGTCCCTCACCTGGAACAAGCAGCCCCCGCCCCCGCCCGTGCCCGCCGACATCCTCGCCAAGACCCAGGCCCGCTACGAAGAGGCGTTGCGGCGGATTACCGGATAGATGAAGCCGACCCGGAAAACGTAAACCTGTTGGCAGTAATAAGGTTCGTCGCAGCCAGGGGTTAGCCGCGCCTGATCTCGACCTTGCCGGCCAGGGCCTCTTTCACTTCGGCGATGCCCACTTGCCGCCGGTGAAAGATTCCGGCGGCCAAGGCGGCCTCGGCCTCAGTGGCCGTGAAGACCTCAAGGAAATGGCCCGCATTGCCGGCCCCGCTGGAGGCAATGACCGGGATGGAAACCGCGCCTTTCACCGCATTGATCAACTCCAGGTCAAAGCCGGAGTTGGTGCCGTCCTTGTCGATGCAGTTGAGCAGGATCTCCCCGGCGCCCAGCTGCTCGCAGATTATGGCCAGGGCGATCGCATCCACTTCCCTCCCCTCACGGCCGCCCCTGATGGTGCACTGGTACCAGCAGAACCGCTCTCCGTCCGGGCCTGGGAAGGCGGTGGCGATGGTCCGGTGCGGTACCGCCTCCGGTGACTGGACATAGACCCGCCGGGGATCGATGGAGATCACCACCGCCTGGTTGCCGTACACCCGGGCGATCTGCTCGATGGAGCTGAGCCCCGTGGCCTTGCCGCTTTGCAGCATCTCCTCCACGATGAGCACCGCGTCGCTGCCGATGGAGATCTTGTCGGCGCCGGAACGGAAGTATTCGGCCGCCACCTGCAGGGCAGAGTAATGCTGGCCGCCCTTGTCGGTGTAATCGCGGATGCCGCCGCCGATGGTCAGCGGGACAAAGACGTTTTTCGAGGTCTCCTCGAGCACTTCGAGCATGGGCAGGTCCTTGAGGGGAAAATCNNTTCCTCCCGTTTCTGGCCCCTGGATCAATACCGGCCGGGCAGCGGCCAGCCCAGTTTCGACAAGCAGTTTCTCCGGGATTACCTTTCCTCGCTCGACTGGCCCAAGTCGCCGCCGCCACCCCCCCTGCCGGCCGAGATCGTCGAAAAAACCGCGGCCCGCTATCGCGAGGCCCTGGAACGCCTTACCGGCCGGGGGCTGTAGGCGGGGTGCGGGGCAGGCTGAAGCTGAAGGTACTGCCCCGTCCCGGTTCGCTTGCCACCCAAATGGCGCCGCCGTGGTGTTCGATGATCCGCTTGCTGATCGCCAGCCCCAGGCCGTAGCCGGGCGGCTTGCCGGTGAGGATGTCGCCGGCCTGCTTGAATTTGTCGAAGATTTTTTCCTGGTCGGCGGCGGCAATGCCGATGCCGCTGTCGCTGATGCTGATCGTCGCTTTCTTGGAATCAAGCACGACCCGGCAGACGATCTCCCCTTCCTGGCTGAATTTCAGCGCATTGTCCAAAAGATTGCCCAGGGCCTGGCCCAGCCGTTCCCGGTCGCCCCGGATTTCCGGCAGTTCGTCGGGTATTTCCAGGCGCAGGCTCAACCCCTTGGCGGCCGCCGCCCCGCCCATCGCGGTCGCGGTCAGTTCGATCACTTCCCGTAGCGGCAAGGTTTCTTCCTCCCACTCGGCCTTGCCCTCTTCCAGGGCGGCCAAATCCAGGGCGTTTTCGATCAGGGCGCTCAACTGTTCGCTTTCCGCCGCGATAATCGCCAGGTTTTGCCGGATCTGGTCGCCGGTTTTGCCGCTTTTGGGGTCTCCGGCGGCGGCGAGCAGCGGCAGAATCGATTTTTCAAATTTGCGGCGGGTCAATTCGGCAAAGCCGTGGATCGAGGTAAGGGGGGTGCGCATTTCATGGGAGATGTTGGTGAGAAAGGCCGACTTCATTGCCTCAAGTTGTCGCAGTTCGTCCAAGGCCCGGCTTAACTCGGCGGTGCGGCCCGCCACCTTGGCGTCGAGGTTTTTGATGTTGTCCTGGATTTGATCCAGCATCTGATTGAAGGTGCGGGAGAGGATGCCGATTTCGTCGTCGCCGGCCAGGGGGCCGCGCTTACTGAAATCGCCGACCCGCACCCGGTCCGCCAGCCGGGAAAGTTCCCGCAAGGGCGCGGTCAAGCGGCGGCTGAAGAGCCAGGCCCCCAGGGCGGCCAGGAGGAGGACGGCGAGGGTGATCAGGATGATCCGTTGTTTCAGGGCCGCGGAACTGCGTTTAAGTTCCTCCACATAGACCGAGGAGCCGATATACCAGTCCAGTTCCGGCAGGTAATGGACCCAGGAGATTTTTTCATGGCGATAATTGCCGGGGGCGTCGGGCCGATCCCAGAGATAGCGCCAGCCTTCCTTGCGGCCTGCCGCCGCTATCAGTTGCGGCGCCAGCGGTTGGCCGTCGGCCGGGTTCAGTTGAGCGCTGAAGTTGGTTTTTTCGATATTGGGATTGGGGTGAATCAGCATGTTGAAGCCGGAATCGAAGATATAGACATAGCCGGTTTCGGCAAGTTTGATCTTGCCCAGCATGGCGCGCAGTTCTTCGATCAGTTGCTCCCGGTGTTCCGCAACCTGTTGCTCGATATCGTCAACATAAACCCCGGTGCCGATCACCCATGCCATTTCCGGCAGATGGCGGAAGTAGGCGAGTTTTTCCACCGGCTCGGTTTCGTTGAGCCGCCGCCACCAGTAAGAATGATAGCCGTCGCCGCCGAGACGGGCGGATTGTACCATGGGCGGCACGATGAGTTGGCCGTGGATGTCCTTCACCTGGGAATAATCCGCCCCGTGCAAGGCCGGATCGGGGTGGGAGATCAACACCGAATTGTAATCGGATATCCAGACATAGTCGTTGCGGCGGAATTTGAATCGGCGTACGGTTTCGAGAATTTCCCGGCGGGCGGTGGCGGCGGGGACTTCTCCCCGGCCGACCCGGGCCCATTGCATTTTGACCATGGATTCGGCCAGATCGAGGACGGTGCGCAGTTCCTGGCGATGGGCGGTGTGCGCGGTTCTGCGATATAGGGTCAGGTTGTTATGACCCTGTTGGGCCAGATCAAGAACATTGTCCAGGATGGTGCGGGCGGAGCCGGCCTCGATGGCGAAGATCCGGCGGTCGATGGCCGGCACCGAGAAGATCAGCAGTGAGGCGGAAAAAAGCGCCACCACCGTCACGATCCCGCCAAAGAGCTTGAGGAAAATTTTGGAGCGAAGCAGGGAAGGCATAGGCTCTTATCCATGCCATTGTTGGGGATAAGTGTCAAATTAAAACTTCTCATCCCGTGCCCTTTGTGGTGTCGCGCCCGCCCGCCCCTCTTTTTTGTGTTGTAGTTTCTTTATTGTCTCGTTATCTTGCTATTTGTGCTCCGGATGACGAGAGCGTTAATATTTCCCCCCAAAAACAGAGAGGAGATGGACTATGAGCAGTTACACAGGGAAAGTTTGGCTGAAATCGATGTTGGCGTTGGTGGTGATGGGTGTCATGCTGGGCGGCGCGTTCACCGCTTCCGCCGCTACCCCCTTTGAAGCCAAGGTCAAGGCGGCGATGGCCGCCATGAAGGAAGAAAGCGCCAAGCTGGGGCCGGCCAAGGCGGAAGGCGGCGTCCTTTATTTCGGCGCCACCAAGATCAACGACAACTATGAGCTGGTCGATTCCCTCAAGGGGAAATTCGGCGGCACCGCCACCTTCTTTGTCAAGCAGGGCGAATCTTTCATGCGGATCAGCACCAACGTGATGAAAGACGGCAAACGGGCGATCGGCACTCCCCTTGATCCCAGCGGTCCGGCCATTGCCGCCATTCGTCAGGGTAAGGGCTACTTCGGGATCGTCGATATTCTCGGCAAGATGTACGATACCGGCTATGAGCCGATCTTCAATCCCGCCGGCGAGGTGGTTGGCATCTACTACGTCGGGCATTTGCTGGAATAAGCGAGCGCAAGCAGTCATTTTCGAGTTTGCCGCCGCGCGGCTCCCTGGGGGAGGGCGTGGCGGCTTTCGTTGTTTTTTTTGCTGATCAAACCCGTTTGGGCGGAGGAGGAACAAGATGGCACGGCAACAGACCACGATCGGGAAAAGAATAGGCTTGGGTTTTGCGGTGGTGCTCCTGCTGGTCGCCCTGCTCACCGGCATTTACCAGTTTGCCCTCTCCACCACCACCGCCAGCTTCACCAGTCTGGTCGAGCATGATTTTTCGATCGCCATGCACACCAACAGCGCCAAGATTGCCCTGATTCTCTGTCGGCAGAATGAAAAAATGCTGCTCTATGCCGATGACGAAATGTTGACCAAAAAGTCCTATGAATACCTGGATGAGATCAAGAAATTGATGGAGGCCATTGCAACCTTGGCCGGCAAGACCGGGGACGGGGATTTGGCGACCCAGGCCCGGCAGATTCTCTCCCAGAGCGATGAGTACCGGAAGGGTTTTGCCGCGATGGTTGCGGCGGAGCTCGGTCAGGAGCGGATGCTTGCCGCCCTGGCGGTGCGTAAAACGTCCCAGACTTTGGAACCTGGTCTGGATGCCCTGCTGGCGGCAGCGATGAAGGGCGCGGAAGATGAGGCCGTTACGACCAACGCGGCGGCTACCCGGATGGGCTTTGTCGCCCTGGCCGTCGGCGGCGGGGTGCTGGCCGCCGGGGTGTTGCTGGCCCTGTTTTTGAGCCGGGGGATTACCGTGGCCCTCCGCCAGGTAACCGCCACCATCAACGAGGGGGCGGCCCAGGTGGCCGGGGCGGCCGGGGAGGTTTCCTCCTCCAGTCAATCCCTGGCCGAAGGCGCTTCCCAGCAGGCGGCGGCAGTGGAGGAAACCTCCGCCGCCATCGAGGAAGTCGGTTCCATGATCAAGCAGGATACGGAAAATGCCCGCCAGGCCGACAAGCTGATGCATGATGCCGGCGAGGTAATCCGCCAGGCCGATGAGTCGATGAAGAAATTGACCGCCTCTATGGCGGAGATTTCCGCGGCCAGCAGTGAAACCCAGAAGATCGTCAAAACCATTGATGAAATCGCCTTCCAGACCAACCT
>DIKC01000094.1:0-144 GCA_002421565.1 Desulfobulbaceae bacterium UBA5628
CAACCGGGACGGCGAAAACCACAACCTGAGCTGGAACAGCGGGGTCGAGGGGCCGACCGCCGACCCGGCGATCAACGCCCTCCGCCAACGCCGGATCCGGAGCCTGGCGGTGATTCTCTTCCTCTCCCAGGGGGTGCCGATGCT
>DIKC01000094.1:164-24537 GCA_002421565.1 Desulfobulbaceae bacterium UBA5628
CAACGCCTACTGCCAGGACAACGAAATCAGTTGGCTGGACTGGCGGCTGGCCGAGGAAAACGACGGGTTGCTGCGTTTTTTTAAGGGCTTGATCCACTTGCGGCGGCAACATTCGATCTTCCGGCGGGATGATTTTTTCCCGCCCCCCGGCCAGGAACGGGAAGCGGCCATAAGCTGGTACGCCAGCCGGCCGGGGCGGCCGGACTGGTCGCCGGAGGCCCGCACCCTGGCGGTCCATCTGCACGGCGGCCACGACTTTCTCCTCCTTTTTAACGGCGGCATGGAACCCTGGTGCTTCGGCCTTGCCACCCCCCCGCCCAACCAGCGCTGGCACCGGCTGATCGACACCGCCGCCCGGCCGCCCGCTGATTTCATCGATGAGGCCAAGGCCCCGCCGATTACGGCCGATCGCCTGGTGGTGGCGGGCTTCGGGGCAACAGTGCTGATCGCCAAAGGCAAAAAAACATGAGGTCGAGATCCTTTACCATCTTTTTCCTGCTGGCAAGCCTCCTCTTCTGGCTGGGGCCGATCAGCTGCGAATCCTCGGAAAGCGGCAGCCGCCGGGTCAACCCGGCCCTGGTTCTGAGCGAGCAGGAAGTGGCGGAATTGCCGTCCCTGACCACCGGCCCGGCCGCCTTCAAATTCGGCTTTGATCTCCGCAACACCCCGGAGGAGGACGCCCGCCAGTATCTGCCCTTCCTCCGTTACCTGAGCCAGGCCACCGGCCTGGCCTTTGAATTGCGCTTTACTCCCAGGGGTCATAGCCTGGCCGAGGAACTGGCGGCGGGACGGGTGGATTTCGCGGCCATCGGCGGGCTGAGCCTGCTCGCCGCCCAACGACAAGGCTTGGTGACGCCGCTGGCCCAAGGCAAAAACGGGGCCGGCAAAACCAGCTACCAGGCCGCGATCATCGTAACGCCGGCCAGCAAGCTCCAGCGGATCACCGATCTCAGGGGCCAACGACTGGCCCTGGGCGACCGCAACTCCACCCAGGGACACCTGATTCCCTTGATCATCCTCCATGAACACGGCCTCTCCCTGGCTGATCTTGCGGCCCATAGCTACACCGGCTCCCATGCCGCCTGCGCCGAAGCGGTGCTGGCCGACCGGGCCGACGCCTGCGGCCTCCAGGATGTGATGGCCCGGCGCCTGGCCGATCAGGGACTGGCCCGGATCATTCACTGGTCAAAGGAATTTCCCGCCAGCGGTATTGCCGCCCATGCCGGGCTGGAAGCGGCGGTAATCGCCAGGGTCCGCCAGGCCCTGCTTGACTTTGCTCCCCAGGGGAGGGATGCGGACGGCCTCTATCGCTGGGAACAAACCGAGATGGCCGGCGGCTTCGCTCCGGTCGTTCCCGAAGATTACCTCGAACTGGCCCGCTGGGTCGATTTTTTCGGGCTGCTCGCCCCCCCTGACACAACCGGGGAGGGGCGGCCATGAGATTCAAAATCCGCACCGCTATCCTGCTGCTTCTGCTCCTGCTCCTGCCCGCCGCCGGCCTGGCGATCCTGGGGGGCGCCAACGCCCTGATCAGCCAAGTGCTGGAACATGAAGCCGCGGACAAGGCGCAACTCATCGTCCGAACCGTTTCCGGTCTCTTGAGCCGTCAGGTAATCGACGGCGAAAAGCTTTCGGCCGGCCGCGAACTGGAGCGCCTGGCCGCCGAAAACCCGGACATTCTTTACGCCTATCTGGTGGATTTCGACGGCCGCCTCTTTGCCCACGGCTTCCCGCAAGGTTTCCCCCGGGAATTGTGGCCGCCGGCCGAGGCCGTGAAAAATCCGCCCGCCAGAGCGGGCAAAATTGCCTGTTATCGCCTGGGTGAGCGGCCGGTCTGCGAAATCAGCCATCCCCTGATCGCGGGGATGAGCGCCCGCCTCTATCTCGGTTTTGACCAAAGCGGGGTCGCTGCCGCGCAACAAGCCCTTTTCCGGCGGGTGGCCGGGATCACCCTCTTGATCCTGGGCTTGAGCCTGGCCTTGGGCTGGCTGCTGGCCCGCCGCCTGAGCCGGCCGCTGGAGGATTTCTCCCGGCAACTGGCCGCGCATGAAGGCGGCAGCCCCTTGGCCAGGGTGGCGATCCCGCCCGGCTGTCCGGCCGAAGTGGCGGTGATGATCAGCAATGTCAACGAACTGGCGGCCGAACAGGGCCGCCTGGAAAAGGCCCTGCGGGAACGGGAACGGGCCTTGAAGGAGGCCGAGGAAGCGGGCCAGGTCGGCCTCTATATCTATGACATTCAGGCCGATACCTGGACCAGTTCGGCGACTATGGACCGAATTTTCGGGATCGATGCCGACTTCCCGCGCACCGCCGCGGGCTGGGAAGAATTGATCCATCCGGCCCAGCGCCAGGAGATGCGCAACTATCTGGCGATGATTATCCGCGAGCACCAGCCCTTCAGGCGGCCCTACCGGATCATCCGGCCGGCGGACGGGGCGGAGCGCTGGGTGCTGGGCCTGGGCGAGGTGGAATACGATGATGATGACGGCCATCCCCTCTTCATGGTCGGCACCATCCAGGACATCACCCAGCAAAGGCAACTGGAGGAACAGTTCCGTCAGGCCCAAAAGATGGAGTCGGTGGGCACCCTGGCCGGCGGTATTGCCCATGACTTCAACAACCTGCTCACCGCGATCATCGGCTACGGCCAGATCACCCTGATGGAAATGGGGCCGGATGATCCCCACCGCCAGAATATCACGGACATCCTCGCGGCCGCCAACCGGGGCGCCCATCTCACCAAATCCCTGCTCCTCTTCAGCCGCAAGCAGAGCAGCGACCGCCGGCCGGTGAATTTAAACGAGGTGATCGGCGGGGTTGAGACCCTGCTGCGGCGGATGATCGGCGAGGACATCAGCCTGCGAACCGATCTGCCGCCGGAGCCGGTGCCGCTGCTGGCCGACGCCCACCAACTGGAGCAGGTATTGATGAATCTGGCCGCCAATGCCCGCGACGCCATGCCCAAGGGCGGCAGCCTGCAACTGAGCGTGGGAAGAACGGAGCTGGGCGACGATTTCGTGGCCGCCCACGGCTACGGCCGGCCCGGCTGCTACGCCCTGCTCACGGTCAGCGACACCGGCCAGGGGATGAGCGAAGAGACCCGCCAGCGCCTGTTTGAACCATTCTTTTCCACCAAGGAAGTGGGCAAGGGCACCGGCCTGGGGCTGGCGGTGGTCTATGGGATCATCAAGCAGCATGAGGGCTATATCACGGTGGAGAGCAGCCCCGGAGCCGGCACGGTATTTCGGATTTACCTGCCGTTGTTGAGGGCGGAATGCTGAAACTGCTCCTCCATATCTGCTGCGGCCCCTGCGCCTGCTATCCCCTGGAGGTGCTGGCGGCCGAAGGCGCGGCGGTGACCGGCTTTTTTTTCAATCCCAATATCCATCCCTACCAAGAATTCCAGCGCCGACTCGCGGCCCTGGAAGAGCTGGCCGGCCACACCGGCCTGGCGGTTGCATACGAACGGGATTACGGGCTGCGGGAGTATCTGCGGCAGGTGGTGTTCCACGAGGACGAACGCTGCCCGATCTGCTACCGGATGCGGCTGACCGCCGCCGCCCGGCGGGCCGCCGAACTGGGCCTGGACGCCTTCAGCACCACCCTTCTCTACAGCCGCTACCAGCGTCATGAAGTGATCCGGGAAATCGGGGAAGAGGCGGGCCGCCTGGCCGGGGTGCCCTTTTTCTACCGGGATTTCCGGGGCGGCTGGCAAGCAGGCATCACCCGCTCCAAGGAACTCGGCCTCTACCGCCAGCCCTACTGCGGCTGCATCTACAGCGAGCAGGACCGCTACCGGAAATAGGCGGGCGGATTACTCGGAGGGGGTGCCGGAGCCAAAGACCGACGGGGTCATCGCTTCGATGAAGCCGCGCCAGTTGGGCATCGAGAGGTCGGGCAGCCAGTCGCGCCAGCTACGGGTGGGCGGGGTGCCGGCTTCGAGCAGGGCAAGCAGTTCCCCGGCCTTGGGCACGATGGCGGTGTCGGGATAGGTGGTCAGCAGGTAGTCGAGCCGCCCTTCGGCCTGCTCATACTCCCCGGTCTTGACATAGAAGGTGGCGACGTACATCTCGTGACGGGCGAGGAAATCGCGGCTGGCCTGAATCCTGGCCCGCGCCTCGACCTCGTAGGGCGAGCCGGGAAAACTCTGCACCAGCCGGGAGAAGGCGGCAATGGCGTCGATGGCGTGACCCGGATCGCGGTCGATACTGTCGATTTGCAGGTAATGGCACAGCCCCATTTGAAAAAGAACGTAGGGGATCGCCTCGTTGGTGGGATGATTGGCCTCGAATTCCTGGTAGAGGAGGTGGGCCTCGCGGTAATTATCCAGATAAAACTGGGCGTCCGCCGCCTTCAGTTCGGCCAGCAGCCCCACCGCGCTGAAGGGATAGCGATCCTTAATATCCTGAAAGATCTTGAGCGCCTTCTTGTAATTTCCCCGGTTCATCTCCTCGACCCCGTTCATCGCCAGGAATTCCGGGGTTTGCGGCCCCTGATCCGGGTCGCCCAGGCCGAAAAAGTCCAGGGTCTTGTCAAAGGTGGCGCAACCGCCCAGGCCAACCGCCAGCCAGGCCAGCAAGAGCAACGCCGCCAGACCGGCTTTCCGCGGGGCGGAAGCCGGGGCCGACGGCGTGGTAATGTTGTTCGATGATGATTTCACAGGGCCTTGTTGAGCATGGCCGTCAACTGGGGCTTGCCGACCGCGCCGGTGATCTGGTCCAGCACCTCGCCGTTTTTGAACAGGATCAGGGTGGGAATGGCGCGAATCCCGTACTTGCCGGGGGTGGCGGGGTTGTCGTCGACGTTCATCTTGCCGATCTTGACCTTGCCGTCAAACTCCCCGGCCAGCTCGTCGATTACCGGCCCGATCGCCTTGCACGGCCCGCACCAGGGCGCCCAGAAATCGACCAGCACCGGCTGACCGCTCTTTAAAACCTGGGCATCGAAATCCGCATCGGAAAAATGGTTCACCTTGTCACTTGCCATAATCTGATTCTCCTTATGGTTGCTGGTGTCTTCGCAAAGAGGCCGGCACCCTGCCGGTGATTTTTCGTCGCCCATTGTAACGGTTACGGCAACCGCTGACAATTCATTTGTTTAAGCCTGTTTGTTTAAACCGAGGCCCTTAATGGCAAAAGCCGCTACGAAAAATAAAACGACGGCTCAAAACCTGCCCCTCGACCGGATCAGCCGCCTTCCGGCATCAGCTCGCCTCAGGCCGTAAGATCGTTTGAGCCGGACGGTAAAACATGGTATGCAAAGAGAAATATCCGCAAAGGAGGAAGGGCCACGCCATGCATCTGGAAATAATTCTGCTGATCCTTGAATCGGTCCTGCTGGTCTTCACCATCGTGCTCCTCATATACAGCATCAGGGAGGGCACCGAAAGAAAAAGTCTCCTGCAGGAGGTGGGACGGGCGACCCGGATGCTCACCCGTCTGGAGTATTTTCTCACCGTGACCGATACCATGAACGCGGCCCAAAAGGAAGTAATCGGCTGCATCACCGGCCGGCTGCCGGCCGACGTGGACAGCGTCCGGCTGAAGAGCGTTACCGACAGCATTCGCAAACTCACCGAGCGCGGCGTGCAGGTTAAATATCTCATGCCCAAGATGCACGACCGCCTCCATATCGGCTTTCGCTACAGCCAGGCCGGGGCCGAGGTGCGCTATTCCAGTTGTCTGGTCAGGGCCGATGTGCGCTATATCGTGGCCGACTCCCGGGTGACGGTCATCGGCGTCCCGGAATACGAGGACGCCCACGAGGACACGAAAAAGGGCTACCGGCTGCCCTCCGAAGGCTGGAGCGGCATCTTGAAGGAGTTCTTCCTCGGGTGCTGGCACGATTCGGTCTCTTTCGACGATTATCTGCGCTACGTCATCGAACACACCGGCGGCTCTCCGAAGATGCTGGCCCGGGAGTTGAAACTCGACGAGGCGGCCATCGAAAAATTCGCGACCAGGCTCGTCGGCGGGGCCGACGATTCTTAAACCTGAAAAGAAAAAGGGGGGCCGTGAGCCCCCCTTCTCGTGCATCCGTTAATCGTTTTTTTTACAGCATATCCGCCTTGGCGAGCAGCAACTCCGCTATTTTCAGGGAGCCTCCCACCACCAGCAACCAGCCGACCAGCAAAAATACGGTCATCGTTTTTCCTCCATCAATAAAGTTTGTTGAGCTCGGCATCCGCCAAATCCGCCTCGGAGAGCTTGCGCGCATCCATGGCCCGCCAGACGTAGAAAATGTAGGCGAGGACAAAGGGTACCGCCAAGGCCACGTAACTCATGGCGGTGAGGGTATAATGGCTGCTCGAAGCGTTATGGATGGTGAGACTCGCCTGCAAATCGAATTTGGACGGATAAAAGGCGGTGTTATTGTAACCGGCCAGGGAAAAGACGCTCAGCCCCACCAATACCGTACCCAGGCCCCCGTACCAGATACCGCAGCGGCATTTCCGGAAGGCATTGAGGGCCACGCCGGCGATCACCAGCAGCAGGCCGGCGACCAGCAAGAGGGCCACCAAGGGCATCTCGGTCAGGTTGGCCAGATACTTGCCGGGAACCAGGCTGACCACCCCGGTGGCCGGATCGACCCCGTAACCGTCCATGACCACCAGGCTGCCCAGGACATAAAGAAGAAAGGGCAGGCAGAGGAGCAGGTTGAGCAAGGCCGATTTTTGGGTCTTGGACACCAGCGGCTGATAATCGACGTTATTGGTCAGGTACATGGCCCCCAGGATCCTGGCGACAAAGACCAGAAAGAGGCCAAGGGCGACATTGAAGGGATTGAAGGCCGCCTCCAGACCCCGCAGGCCGTGCTGCCAGGTCACCTGATTGTAATCGTTGAGGCTGAAATTGGAACCGGTGAAAAAGGTCCCCACCGCCGCCCCGATCAGGAGGATGCCGAGACTGCCGTTGATGAACAGGAACCAGTCATAGGTGGCGGTGCCGAGCAGGTTGTCCGGCTTACTCCGGTACTCGTAACTCACCGCCTGGACGATAAAGGTGAAAAGAATCGCCATCCACACCCAGTAGGCGCCGCCGAAACTGGTGGCGTAAAAAAGGGGGAAGGCCGCGAACAGGGCGCCGCCGAAGAGGACCAGGGTGGTGAAGGTGAGTTCCCATTTCCGGCCCAGGGAGTTGGCGATCAGTTTTTTCTCCGTCTCGTTTTTCGCCAGGGTGAGGAGCAGGGTCTGCCCCCCTTGAACAAAGGTGAGAAAGAGAAAGAGAGAGCCGACCACGCTGGCGATCAGCCACCAGAGTTGTTGCAGAGTGGATAATTCAAGACTTCCGAACATGATTACTTCTCCTCCGGTCCGATTTTGATCTGCTTGAGCATGATCCTCACCTCGGCAATCAGCAGGGTGGTGAAGAGCAGCAGGAACATGAAGAAGGTGGCTTGGACGGTCCCGGTATCCAAGGCGGTACGGGCTACCGTCACCGGCAGCAGATCCTGGATCGCCCAAGGCTGACGTCCCATTTCGGCCACGATCCAGCCGGCCTGGCCGGCGATCATGGCCAGCCAGAAGCCGCTCAACCCCAGTTTCAGCAGCCACTTCTGCTCGGCCACCGTGTCCTTGTAGGTGAAGTAAAGGAAGAGCAGGCAGATCAGCAGCATAGCCGCCGCCAGAATCACCATGAGGTGGAAACTGTAAAAGACGCTTCCCACCGAGGGTACCGCGTCCTCGGCCCGCTGCAGATAACCGAAGCCCATGAATTCCCGATGGCGATCGAACTCAGCCAGGGCCGCTCCGGCCGCCGCCTGGTCGCCGCTCTTGCCGGCCGCCTTGTAGTCGGCCAACCGGGCCAGGGCGATCTTGCCCCGGGCCATCTTCTCCTCCACCCCGACGATGCCGTGGGTGGCATTGCCGTAGAGGAGATCGTTAATCCCGGGGACAAACGATCCCGCCTCGCGGTTGGCCAGCAGGGAAAGCAGGCCCGGCACCCGGACCTCGAACAGGAAGGGATCGCGGTCGTCGCCCGGCCGTTTATCGCGGTTGAGAACCCCCATCGCCACCAGGCCGGCCCCTTGCTCGCCGTCATAGAGGCCCTCAAAGGCGGCCAGTTTCATGGGTTGCAGACGGGCGTTGGCATAGGCCGCCTCATCGCCGGTGAAACCGACAAAGGCGCCGGCCACCAGCCCGAACACCGCCGCCACCATAATCGATTTCTTGGCCATCCCGACATGCCGTTTCCTGAGCAGAAACCAGGAGGAGACGGTGATCACGAAGAGGGAGGCGGTGAGAAAACCGGAGCTGGTGGCATGGGTGAACTTGCTGATCGCCACCGGCGAGAAGATAACGGCGGCGATATCCTGCATCTCGAAGCGGGCCGAGTCGGGATTGAAGACCATCCCGGTCGGGAACTGCATCCAGCCGTTGGCCACCAGAATCCACAGGGCCGAGAGGTTGGAGCCGATCGCCACCATCCAGGTGGAAACCAGATGGAACTTCTTCGAAACCCGGTCCCAGCCGAAGAACATCACGGCAAAGAACGTGGCCTCGATGAAGAAGGCGAAAATCCCTTCAATGGCCAGTGGCGCCCCGAAGATGTCGCCCACCATCCAGGAGTAGTTGGACCAGTTGGTGCCGAACTCGAATTCCAGGATGATGCCGGTGGCGACGCCGATGGCGAAGTTGATACCGAACAAGGTCATCCAGAATCTGGTCAGCCGCTTCCACTCCTCGTTGCCCGTCTTGTAGTAAAGCGTCTCGTAAAAGGCGAGCAAGAAGGAGAGCCCCAGGGTCAACGGCACGAATATCCAATGATACATGGCCGTGAGGGCGAACTGGGCCCGCGCCCAGTTCACCATGCTCAAATCGAGTTGTTCCAGCACTTTTTTCCTCCCTTAATTAAGGTTAACGGCCGCATTTAACGCCGGAGCAAATTTTCCAGCACATGTTCCGCCCGTTCCCGGTCGTTATGAAAATTCTCTTGCAAGAAGTTGGGGAAAAAAAATACCTTCAGGACCGCGAACATGATCAACAATTTAAGGAAAATGATCTTCCAGAGGGTCCGCCCCAAAACCATATTGCGGAATCCGTCCCGATAGAACGTCCATACCCCCCGCAACAGCCCCTGTTCCCCTTTGGCCGCTGTTTGCATCGCGCACCTCTCTGTTGAAGCCGTAGCCGTCACGGGGTTCCGCCGCGATAGTTTACGCGGAACCGGCCAGGCCGGTAAAGCAGCATCCCTGGTCGTCGAGAAGCTGGGCACAGTTCACCTCCCGCAGGGTGTTCCGCAGTTGGGTCCGCGCCTTCAGCCACACCTGATGAGCGGCGCAACCGCCGCTGGCGCGGCAGCTTTCCGGACGAATCACGCAGTCGTTGAGAAATATCTCGCCGATGATGGCCTCGATCACATCCAGCAAGCTGATCTCCTCCGCCGGCTTGAGCAGACGAAAGCCGCCGCCGGCTCCCTGGCGGATTTCGATGATCCCCGCCCGGGCCAGTTGCTGGGCGATCTTGGCGAGGAACTGGGCCGGGATCTCGCCGTGTTCCGCCACTTCCTTCCGGCTTACCACCTCGCCCTGTCCCTTGCGGGCCAGATACAACACACAGCGCACCGCATACTCC
Organism: Desulfobulbaceae bacterium UBA5628; assembly: GCA_002421565.1. GTDB lineage: Bacteria > Desulfobacterota > Desulfobulbia > Desulfobulbales > Desulfurivibrionaceae > UBA5628. The sequence goes on from DIKC01000094.1 coordinate 9,736, forward strand.
CCAGCCTTTGTCAATCGCACCTCAATCCTCATTGCAATAAGATTATTAAGAGTTATTTTGTCTTATATGAAAAGCGAACCACCATGTCAAGAAAAAAATCGCCGGCCGGCCAAGGCGGATTTGTCATGCTTGCGGCCTTAATTGCAAAAGCCGCCGTGAAAAAGTAGAGTGACGGGATGGAACTGATCACCACCCATCTCAACGCCGACTTCGACTCCCTGGCGGCGATGATCGCGGCCCGCAAGCTTTATCCCGGGGCGGCCCTGGCCTTTGCCGGCTCCCAGGAGAAGAATCTGCGGGATTTCCTCGCCCAGTCGCCCGGATATCTCTACGACTTCGAGCGGCTCAAAAACCTGCCCCTTGATCGGATCAGCCGCCTGATCGTGGTGGACACCCGCCAGCCCTCCCGCCTCGGGCCGCTGGCCGCCTGCCTCGACAACCCCGGCCTGGAAATCCATCTTTACGATCATCACCCCGATGCGGCCGGCGACCTTAAGGGTTCCCTGGAGGTGATCCGGCCGGTGGGCTCCACCACCACCATCTTTTGCGGGCTGCTGCGGGAAAAGGGACTGACCCTCAGCCCCGAGGAAGCGACCCTGATGGCGCTGGGGATCTACGAAGACACCGGCGCCTTTCTCTTTGCCGGCACCACCCCGGACGATCTCGCCGCCGCCGCCTGGTTGCTGGAGCAGGGGGCCAATCTCCATACCGTTTCCCAGTTCATCGCCCAGGAGTTGACCAGCGCCGAGGTGCGGCTGCTCCACGACCTGATCCGGGCCACCACCAGCTACACCATCCACGGGATCGAAATCTCGGTGGCCCGCCTCACCATCCCCGACTACGTCAATGAATTCGCGGTGGTGGTGCGACGGCTGATGGTGATGGAAAACCTCAACACCCTTTTTGCCCTGGCCAACATGGGCGACCGCACCTATCTCATCGCCCGCAGCCGGATTCCGGAGGTAAATGCCGGGGAGATCGCCCGCGAGTTCGGGGGCGGCGGCCACGCCTCGGCCGCATCCGCCACGATCAAGGAAATGACCCTGATCGAGGCCGAGGAAAAACTGCTCCAGGCCCTCCACCGGCACGTCCATCCGGCCAAAACCGCCGGCGAGATCATGTCCTCGCCGGCCATCACCGCCCCGGCCGACATCACCATCAACGCCGCCGAAGAGATGCTCAACCGCTACAACATCACGGTTCTGCCCCTGATGGACGAAAACAACCGGATCATCGGCCTGCTTTCCCGGCGGGTGGCGGGCAAGGCGATCCACCTCGGCCTGGGCGGGCAGTCGGCCGGCGAGTACATGACCACCGATTTCGCCACCCTGCCTCCCACCGCCACCTTTGCCGACATCCAGGAACTGATCATCGAAAACCGCCAGCGGATTATTCCGGTGGTTCGCCAAGGCGAGCTGAAAGGGGTAATCACCCGCACCGATCTTCTCAACCTGCTGGTCAACGACCCCCTGCGCCTGCCCCGCAATCTGGTGGGCGAGCCGCACCCCTCCAGCGAACGCCACCGCAATCTCCAGAATCTGATGGTCGAGCGCCTCGCCCGCCCGCTGATCGTGCTCCTCCGCACCATCGGCGAAACCGCCGAGGAAATGGGTTTTCATGCCTTCGCGGTGGGCGGCTTTGTCCGCGACCTCCTGCTCCATAAAAAAAATCTCGATCTCGACATCGTGATCGAGGGCAACGGCATCGTCTTTGCCAAACAACTGGCGGCCCGCCTGGGCGGAGAGGTGCGCGCCCACCGGAAATTCAACACCGCCATGGTCAAGCTGCCCGACGGCCGCAAGGTGGACGTGGCCACCGCCCGTCTCGAATATTACGACTACCCGGCGGCGATGCCGACGGTGGAGCTTGCCTCCCTCAAGCTCGACCTCTACCGCCGCGATTTCACGATCAACGCCCTGGCCATTCATCTGAACCCGGAAAACTACGGGCTGCTGGTCGATTTCTTCAACGGCCAGAACGATCTCCAGGACAAAAAAATCCGGGTGCTGCACAACCTGAGCTTTGTCGAAGACCCGACCCGGATCCTGCGGGCGGTGCGCTTCGAGCAGCGGATGGGCTTTGCCATCGGCCGCCACACCGAGCGGCTGATCAAAAACGCGGTACGGATGGAGATGTTCGACCGTTTTTCCGGGGCTCGTTTTTTCGGCGAATTGCGCCAGATTCTCGACCAGGAAAATCCCCTGCCCGCCATCCGCCGCCTGGCCGAGCTGGGAGTGTTCCCCTTTCTCCATCCCAATCTCCGCCTTGATCCCCGCCTGGAACGAATTCTCGGTGAAACCCAGGCGGCGGTGGCCTGGCACCAGTTGCTTTACCGGGAAGAGCCCTGCCGGGCCTGGCTGGTTTATCTCCTCGCCCTCACCGCCATCCTCAAACACCGGGAGCTGCTCGATTTCTGCCAAAAATTCGAGGTGGCGGAACGTTATTGCCGCTTGCTGGCCACGGAAAAAAACGAGGCCCAGCGGGCCGCCACCCTGCTCCGCCGCCGGGTGCCGCGCCGCAACAGCGAAATTTATCATCTTTTGTCCGGCCTCGGCCCGGAAGGACTGCTCTATCTCATGGGCCTGATTCCCAAAAAGGCGGCGAAAAAGGCGATTTCCCTCTATGTCACCGAACTGCGGCAGGTTCGCGGCGAAGTGGACGGCCATGACCTGCAACGGCTGGGCTACCCGGCCGGGCCGCTCTACCGCACCGTCCTCGACCATCTGCTCGATGCCCGCCTGGACGATTTGGTCCGCTCCCGCGCCGAGGAACTGGCCCTGTTGAACAGCGCTTATCCGCTGCCGCTGCCGGCGGCAACCGCCCCCAAGGAAACCGCGCCATGAACCGACTCGCCTTGCTCAAGCAAATCGGCCTCAATCTGCTGATGATGAGCGTCGGGGGGGTGATCTGCGCGGTCGGGATCAACGGGATCATCATCCCAAATCAATTCGCGGCCGGCGGCATCACCGGCCTGGCGGTGCTGATCCAGGAAATTTCTCCCCGCCTGGAGGTGGGCTGGGTCTACATCCTGCTCAATGTGCCCCTGTTCCTGATGGCGATCATGGCGGTGGGCCGCCGCTTCTTTTTCTACAGCCTGGCCGGCACCGCCATCTTCTCCCTGGCCCTGCTCCTGGTCAAAATCGAGATTCCGGTGGCCGACCAGATCCTGGCCGCGATCCTGGCCGGGATCGTGGTCGGAACCGGGGCCGGGATCACCCTCCGTTCCCAGGGTTCGGCGGGCGGGGCGGACATCCTCTCGGTAATGCTGATGAAGCGGTTTTCCATTCCCCTCGGCAGCACCCTCCTGGCCCTCAACCTGCTGGTGCTTGCCCTCACCGCCCTGTTATTCTCCCTGGATGCCGCCCTCTACACCCTGATCCAGATCTATGTGGCGGCCAATCTGGTCAATCTGGTGGTCACCGGCTTCAGCCAGCGCAAGGCGGTCATGATCATCTCGCCCAAATGGCCGGAGATCAACAAGGAAATTCTCCGCGATCTGCGGCGCGGCACCACCATCATTGCGGCCGAGGGGGGCTATTCCGGCCAAACGGAAAAGGTGCTGTACGCGGTGGTCAACTTCCGCGAAATCGGCCCCCTCAAGCGGATGGTGCGGGGAATCGACCCGGACGCCTTCGTGGTGGTCACCGACACCCTGGAAGTAATGAACTACCGGATCGGCAATGAACCCCACTGGTAGCCGACAAGACCCGGAGATGAAAATGCCCGCCGAATCCCAGCCCGCCATCGCGGTCAGCCGCTTAAGCAAAAGTTTCGGGGCGGTGCGGGCGGTGGCCGGGGTCGATTTTACGGTGGGGGCCGGGGAGTTGTTCGGTTTTCTCGGGCCCAACGGGGCCGGCAAGACCACGATCATCAACCTGCTCACCGGCTTGGCCCGCCCCGACGCCGGCACCATCCGGGTCGGGGACATTGATTGCACCGCCCGGCCCCGGGCGGCCCAGCACCTGCTCGGGGTGGTGCCGGACGAGAGCAATCTCTACCCGGAACTGAGCGGTTTCGACAACCTCTGCTTCTGCGCCGCCCTTTACGGCCTTGGCAAGAAGGAGCGCCAAACGCGGGCCGAGGAACTGCTGGCCGCCTTTGAGCTGAGCGGGGCCGCCGCCCGCAAATTCGCGGGCTACTCCAAGGGGATGAAGCGCCGGCTCACCATTGCCGCCGGGATCATCCACCGCCCGGCCATCCTCTTTCTCGACGAACCCACCACCGGCATCGACGTGGCCAGCGCCCGCCGCTTGCGGCAACTGATCGCCCAACTCAACCAAGACGGCACCACCATCTTCCTGACCACCCACTACATCGAGGAGGCGGAGCGGCTCTGCCGGCGGATCGCCTTTATCGTGGAAGGCCGGATCGTGGGCTGCGACACGGTGGCAAACCTGCTTGAGCCGGAACGGGAAAAATACGGGCTGCTGGTGGTCTGTTCCGAGGGGATGCCCGCTCAACCGGGGCTCCGGAACCTCCAGGACAAACTGGCCGCCGCCTTCCCGGATCTCGCTTTCACCATTCCGGCCCCGGAACAACTGCGGGTGGAGGCCGCCGCCCCGATCCGGGTCGCTCCCCTGGTTCGCTTCCTGGAGGAGGCGGGAATCGAGGTGGCCGAGGCCCGGCGGCTGCGGCCGACCCTGGAGGATGTCTTTGTCAAGATCACCGGCCTCGGCCGCGAGATCATGGGCCGGGAAAAGGAAAAGCGGGGGAACGGCGGATGAAGCTCTGGATCGCCTTTTGGAACATCCTGGGCAAGGATCTGCGAACCTATTACCTGAAACCGCCCAATCTCAGTTGGGGCCTGATCTTTCCCCTGGCCTGGGGCGGGATGTTTTTCATAAAATCCGGCAGCGGCCTGGGGAGCATTGCCGAGCTGCTGCCGGGGGTGGTGGCGGTTTCCATCCTCTTCGGCACCACCTCGATGCTGGCGGTGACCGTGACCTTTGAAAAAAAGAACCGCTCCTTCGAGCGGCTGCTGCTGGCCCCGATCCCCTTTGAACTGCTGATGCTGGCCAAAACCAGCGGCGCCATTTGCTTCGGGATGCTCAACGCCCTGGTGCCGGTGCTGATGGCCGCCCTCCTCACCGATCTGGCCGGGGTTAACTGGAGCGTTTTTACGGCCGCAATTTTCCTGATCGCGGTAAGCTCGACCTTTCTCGGGCTGCTGATCGCGGTGGCGGTCAGCGAGATATTCGAGGCCCAAACCCTCTCCAATTTCTTCCGTTTCCCGATGATGTTTCTCTGCGGCCTCTTCTTCCCCATCGCCCTGCTCCCCGTCCCCCTGCAAGCGATCTCCTGGCTGCTCCCTCTGACCTACGGGGCCGACCTGCTCCACGGCACGGTCCACGGCAGCCACCGCCTCCCCCTGGCCCTCAATCTCACCATCCTCGCCCTCTTCTGCCTCGCCCTCTTCACCCTCAGCCTTCACCAGATCAGACGCCGCTGGATCGCCTGAACCATCCGTTTTTGCTGGGCCATCCCCCACCGATATGACTTTCATCAGCGCCAACCCATCGGCCTTGCCGACCGAACATAAGGGTGATATGCTTGAAAAAAATCCTGAGGAGACATTAAGCCCATGACAACAGCCGTAGCCAAATTAATGGATCAGGCACTCTCCCTGCCTTGCGAAGATCGTTTACATCTTGTGGATCAACTACTTGCAAGCTTGAATGCGCCGAGCCGGGAAGAAATTGACCGGTTATGGGCCACCGAGGCGGAAAACCGGATTGACGAACTGGATAGTGGGCAGGTTCAGGCCATTCCCGGCGAAATTGTCTTCGAGGAAATCCGCAAACGGCTTGGCAAATGACCTTCTTTTTCCATCCGGCCGCCAGGATCGAGTTGAACCAGGCCGTTGACTATTACGAGGACTGCGAGGCCGGCCTGGGCTACGAATTCCTGGAAGAAATCTACGCTACCATCGCCCGAATAATGCAATATCCCAAAGCGTGGAGCTCTATCTCTCACCGAACCCGTCGCTGCTTAACCAAACGCTTCCCCTACGGCGTGATCTATCAGGTTACCGAAGAACACGTCCGCATCATTGCAGTAGCTCACTCACACCGTCGGCCAGGGTACTGGCGCAATCGTATTCCGGAAAGCTCCGCATTATCCGAATCGTAATTTCAGCCAAGCATCCCGCCAAGGTCAAAAAATCTTCGTTTTTTCTCGTCGTATGATCGAGATCATATCGGGCCGGGACGGGGGCGGTATAAGGTTCGGCAAAACTTTCGCCAAGGAGATCGCCGAATCATGCTGGAATTGCGGAATATTACCAAGTCGTACCGGGAGCAGCCGGTCCTGCGGGCGGTGGATTTTACCGTCGGGGAGCGGGAGATGGTCAGCATCATGGGCAAGTCCGGGGCCGGCAAGAGCACCTTGCTGGCAGTGGCGGCCGGCCTGGTTCGGCCCGATGGCGGCCGGGTGCTGTTTCGGGGCCAAGACCTCGGCAACCTGGACGAGGAGGGGCTGGCCGCTTTCCGCCTCCATCACATCGGCTTTATTTTCCAGGATTTCAAGCTCATCCCCGCCCTCTCGGCCCATGATAACATCCTCCTCGGCATCTATCCCCGCCGGGACATCGCCCTGCCTGAGAAAACACGCCGGATCGGCGAATTCGCCGCCCAGGTGGGCCTGAGCCACAAGCTGGACGAAAAGGTGGACAACCTGAGCGGCGGCGAAAAGCAGCGGGTGGCCATTGCCCGTACCCTGCTCAAAAAGCCTGCCATGCTGATTTTTGATGAGGCGACCTCAGCGCTTGATTCCAAAACCGAACAGGCCTTGCAGGCCGAGCTCGCCAGCCTATCCCGCCATCACACGACCTTGGTGATTGCGCACCGCCTATCCACGATTGTGCAGGCGCATCAAATCTTGGTCATGGACCACGGCCGCATCATCGAGCGTGGCACCCACCAAGACTTGCTGGCTCGAGGCGGGGTCTATGCTCAGATGTGGAACATGCAGAAAAAGGATGACGCATCGGTGACGCCTGGCTGATTGGTACCTCGCATTTGCCACCTGACGTTTTGCCATTTGACTGAGACACCGGGTGGCCTGACTATGCGACCGATCGCAACCTGTTGGGATCCAGAATCAGGATACTGGCGCCCTTCACCGCAATCAAACCCTGCATCTTGAGCTGTTGCAATGCCCTGGAGAAGGTCTCGGGCTTGAGGCCCAGCTTGGAGGCAATCACCCGCTTGTCAAACCTGAGCCTGGTTTTGCCCTCCTCGATAGGCTGGTGCAAAAGATAATCCGCCACACGTTCACTGGCAGAGTGCAGGTTCACCAGCTCGATGTCATGCTGCAGGCTCTCGCACTGCAGGGCCAGGCTCGTCATCAGCCGTCGGGAAAATCCAGCGTATGTTTCTGCGGCCTTGTCGACCGCGTCTTTTGGAATCCAGATCAACAAGCCATCTTCCAGCGCTTGGGCCTGGTGTTGGTACAAGTGTGACAACACCATCGCCGCCTCGCCGAACGACTGACCCGGGCCGATCAGGTCGATCACCTTTTCAGGGCCTTTGTCCGATTGGATCGAAAGCTTGACATGCCCTGTCGCCAAAACAAACAGCCCGGTTGCGCTGTCGCCACGGCGATAGATCACTTCCTGTCTGATCACGGGAACCTCCCGGCTGGCAGCCGCGAGCCGATCCCTGCACTCCTTGGCGATCCCTTCAAACAGGACAAGTCCACTGATCCAGTCGTGGACAGCGGGTTGGTTTGCCATCTCACATCCTCAACATGCAACAAACTTCCCACATTTGGACACATGCGGGAGGTTTGGACATTGAGGTAGATCAAGCAGCTGCAAATAGGATTTGAATTTGCAACGACCAAGGGAAAACCCTGATAACAGAAATGGCCAGAACGCTACTTGCCGGTAAAGACAGGCTTGCGCTTTTCCTTCCAGGCTGCCAGTGCCTCCTTGAGGTCACTGGACTGCTCCGCGCGGGAAATGTCCCGAGCCAGATCCTCGGCATCCAGTTCGTTGCGGGCGATCCGGTTGAGGTGCTTTTTCATGCCAAGCAGGGCGATGGGGGCCATGGCAGCCAGCTTGTCCGTCCAGGCATCGACTGTTGCATCCAACTTGTCGGCCTCGACGACTTCCGTGACAAAACCGATCTCGAGCATTTTCTGGGCATCAATCTTGTCGCAGGTCAGAAACAGGTACTTGGCAGTGCTCAGCCCCAAACGATTGACGTAGCGCTCCATTCCCGAGCGATAAAAATGCAGCCCCAAGCGTGCAGCCGGCATGAACATCTCGGCATGCGAGACAGCAATCCGAAAGTCACAAGCCAGGCTCAGATCCGTCGCACCGCCAAACACACCACCATTGATGGCCGCAATCGTGACGGGACGTGCACGCTCGACCACGTCCACAAAGTCACCGAATGACTCCGCGTTTTCTTCCTTGGAACCGCCCAGGGAGGCGATGTCGTATCCACTGCAAAAATATTTGCCAACGGCCTTGAAGCGCAAGACCAACACCTCTTCTTTCTGGTTGATGATGGTCAGGTGAGATCGGATGGTGTCAAGGTCTTCGGGAGCCAGGCGATTGGCAACAGAAGGTCTGGATAAGGTGATCGTGGCAACACGGCCCTGAATGTCAAGAATCGGAGCCTGGTCAGAAGTCACAGCGTTCATTTCTGTCTGTCTCATAGTCTAAAAAATTGGATCATGCAGGCAGTTGATAGCCCTTTTCGCGGAACAGACGAATCGCTGCCTGGCTGACTTCAGCATCAAAACGTGTCCCCGCGTGGCGCTCGACCTCGGTGAGTGCCTCCTCGATCCCCCGCGCAGCACGATATGGCCGATGCGTTGCCATGGATTCGATGACATCCGCCACCGCCAACACACGCGACTCGGGGAGAATCTCATCACCCTTCAAGCCCCGTGGGTAACCACTGCCATCCATGCGCTCGTGATGCTGGTAAATGATTTCAGCAACCGGCAGGGGAAATGGAACATGCTTGATGATGTCATAGCCTACCTGCGGATGGATCCGCATGAGCTGCATCTCGATATCGTTGAGCTTGGTGGGCTTGGTCAAAATCTCGGATGGAACGGCGATCTTGCCAATGTCATGCACGAGTCCCACGAGCTCCATCGGTCGGCTGCGCTCCTCTGGCCATCCCATTTCCTGCGCAATGTCGCGCGCGATGATCCCAACACGCTTTTCATGGCCAGCCGTATATGGGTCTCGCATTTCGACCATGTTGGCAACTGCCTCCAACGTGGCGCGCATCATGTCCTCAAGCTGGGTCACGTAGGTGTTGATCTTTTCCTGCTGTCGCTTGGTTTCTGTGATGTCGTTGACCAACACGATATGGGCAGGCTCACCATCCCAATCGATTCGCTTGGCAAGCAGCTCCAGTTCAAGAACGCCACCATCCTTGTGTATGAACGGCACGACATAGCTGACACTCGGCTCACCACTGTCCAGACGCTCCCATGCCTCCTGAATACGCTTGATATTGTCCGGATCATTCGAGATGAAACGAAAGACCTGCTCGTTAATAAGCTCGTCTTTGGTGTATCCCACCATGTCGCAATATTTGGGATTGACGTAAATGAAGCGATCATGCCGCCTGACATACATCCCGGCAGCAGACTGCTCGATCATGCTGCGAAAGTGCGACTCACTTTCAATCAGTGCCTGCTCACTTTTCCAGATCCGCTCCGAGGCAGACAAGTCATTCAATCCAAACGACACATCGCTGGAGAGTTGATTGAGCAGACGAAGCTGTTCAGCATCAAACTCCTCCAGGTTGCGCCCATACAAGCCGATGATACTGACCAGGTGTTGATCGACGAACAGTGGAACCAGCACGCGAACGTTGATTTCCTGGTGCATCAAAAACTGAATCCACTCACTTGGACCAGAAATATCGGACAGTTCCTTGATCTCTACAACACCTAACTTCAGGTGAGGCATGCGTTGAACAATCGCACCGTGTGGGTCAGACACGGCGAGTCTGATTTTTTCTTGCATTGGATCAGGAACACCAAATGTTTTGATCAGATTGAGGCTGGGACCTGGTTGACCGGATCCCACGCTTGCCACAAATAAAACCGGGAACGCACTGGTACCACTCAAGACCTCAAAAAAATCCTCAATGAGTTCTTCCTGTGATTGGGCCCTCACCATCGCGCGATTGGTGGCCGAGAGTGTCTCGTAGAGGAAATGCAGCTGCTTGGAGCGCTTGACTGCCTCAATCCTTGAAATCCCTTCTGCGACGGACTGAGACACCGTATCCATGAACTTGTTTTCCTCAGCCAAGAACAGTTCATGCTCGTGTCCAGCCTCGCCGGGATAATACGCAATCAACTCTCCCACATTTCGTTGATGAATCAAGATGGATCTTTGTATGCACGCGTGCTGACGAAAATCGACCGGATCATGCTCAAAACCGTAGTGATAGAGCTTGACCGATACACGAACTTTTTCAGCAAAACGAAACGCCTTGGGCAACAGTTCCTTGACGGTTTGCACATAGGTTCTGGCATCCAGATCAGGCCGCTCGCTGAGACTTGAAATCTTGTTCAAGCAGTCCAGCTCTTTGATGCGCTCGTTGAGGCTGAACATCAGTCGGTCACGCTCACTCGAGAGCTCGCTCTCGTAGGTGATGTCCTCCACCACTTGAACCAATTGGCTATCCGCATCATCAGCAGAAAAAGGCGATACGGAACAGTTCACGACACGACCGTTGCTCAGGTTCAATCTCTGGTTGAATGACGTTTCACCCTGTGACATCCGACTGCAGATTGCACATTGACTTTTGTCCGTCGCGGGATCATGCAGCAGCGTGTGCACATCGGAGCCAACCAGCCGCTCCTTGGGGAGATTTGCCAGCTTGGCAGCCGCATTGTTGATTTGATGGATCAACCCTTGATTGGACGTCAGGACAGTTGGCTCAGGCACAGCATCAAAGCTGTTTGCGGCTCTCGAGAGCGCACCAAACGGTTCTTTGAGGGTGTTCTGCACCAAGGCCTGATAGATGAACCAATAGCCGAAGATTTTGAGGATGTGGCCAACCATGTTGGTCTTGGCATATACGTTGGCATACTGGGTAAAGGCAAACTCGGCCATGATCAGCGCAATGACTGCCAGCACCATGTTGATGAATAGTGCCTGCGACATCAGAGCACGGTTTTTCCAATACAGCCACAAGGCAGCTGCCATGATCAGAATGATCACGTACTCCATGTTGACCTTGAATGCAGTCAGCCCCTGTCCTTCGATAAAGGCATCTGGAAAATGACCCGTCACCGCCAATCCCACCAACAACAATGAGACCAGCCCAATGCCCACCACCGCATATCCCGTTTTCAGTGCCTGCCGCAAGAACAGGGGCGCGATCAACAACGCCACCGCCTGCTCAAATCGCGCCACGATCCACAGCTGGGTGGCCAGATTGGATTCGTTTACGGGCAACAGACCCATGCCCTTGTAGGTCAAGGTGTGCAGCAGATCGATGCCACCGCACCAGCCAATGGCGACAGCCAGAAACACCACAAAATGGTTTTGCGTGAATCGCCTGGAGGTCAGCGCAACAATCAATGCCGTACTGGCGATCACAATCGAGAACAGCTCGGCGGTGACGTGAAACACCAAAAAATTGATTTCCGCACTTGCCCAGGCAATTGCAGAAAAGGCGGTGGGAATGAGCAAGGCAACAAGAAAAGATCGCCAGCTCCATCTGCTATCCGCGCTATCGCGCAGTACCGCAGGCATCAAATCTTGCAAGAAAATGGGTCGTTTGGCGATGGTCATGTCCCATTATCTCAAAGAGATGGTGGTGCGGGGTTTTTATTCCCACACCACCCTTAATAACTAAATATTATTTTATTTTTTGCATGTTGATTGACTTACAGATGTCTTTTTTCGACCCACCGAAACAAGACAAGAGCAAACACTGCCAACACTGCATAGAGCAGCAGAGGCGAGACCCCCATGATCTGCGGAAGAGAGACTTTGCCGAGCTTCCAGACAGCCAGAATGTTTGCCTTGACCCATTCAAAGGAAAAAGCGTAGAGCATGGCGCCTGCGATCATCCCCACTGCGCCCACCAATGCGTGAACACTGCCAGTCGCAATCGCTGCTACGCCCGTGCCCGGACAATAGCCATAGAGCACCATGCCAACGCCAAAGATAGCCGCACCAATGATGGTGCCCAACATGTTGGCATCACGGATGTGCCATTTGGCCATGCCCATGTTGGTCAGCACCAGCACGCCGATGCCCCCGACAATGATGGCGGTCATCATGACCTTGAGCACGGTGAAGTCTTTCAACCGGAACTGATTCACGATCGTGTTGTAGTTGGTGACTTTGCCACGCTGCAACAACCAGCCGAACGCAAATCCAAATATCACGGCAAGAACCAGTGCCGCTTCGCCTTTAATTGGGAACATGTCGATCTCCTTGAATGTGATTAACGCGGGCGACGGAACATCAACAGGGTCGTGATGAGACCGGATGCGAACATCACCGCAAGAAAAGTCCATCCCACCACCGCAAGCTGAAGGCCTTGCGAAATACCATTGCCACTAGTGCACCCTCCTGCCATGCGAGCGCCATACATCGCCAATGCCCCACCAATGAAGGCCGCAATGAAGCGCTTGGTCTTGGACGGTCCAAAGTATTCACTCCAGACGGTTGGGATCGACTCCACCTTGAACGTGCGGCCCACCAGCGAGGAAGCCAGTGCTCCAAAGAAGGTCCCGATCAAAAACAAGGTGCCATAGTCCAGCTTCATGGCGTTGGTTTTCCAGTACGCGTTCTGCGACACGACATCTGCCCCAACGAAGGGAGTCGCAACTCCTCCCGCAATTTGCGCTACCGAGGTGGTGATGCCGATGGGATTGGCCACCACAACAAAAACGATCCAACTGAGAACACCGATGCCGATACCCACGAGATAGGGGCTCCAATTGACTCCTGTTGATGTCTCGGCCGAGCCTGTTGGTTGATTTGATTGACCCATGGAAGTCACTCCTTTTGGTTTGATATTTACATTTACATTATATATATAAACATAATGATAGGAACAAAAAAACGCAGGAACATCTGCCCCTGCGCTGTTTTGTTGCTTTTCTGAAGCAATTATCGTTGCGGGACAACCTTGGCATCCGCGCCGCTACCCTCGATGAACACCTTCTGGCCTTTGGTGAACTGCCCAAGATTGGCCGCCTGGGTGACAGAAACCAGCACGCCAGAGTTGGTCCGCACAAAGATCTGGTAGGCCGGAACGGGCTTGTCATAGTGTTTTTGCACTTCGTAGCCAGCAACAGAACCACCAATCGCACCCAACACCATGGCGACGGCTTTACCCGTACCGGAGCCAATCAGTGCACCAACGCCAAGGCCCCCGAGCCCACCGACCACCGCGCCAATACCCTGATCATGATTGCTCTTGATGGTTGTCTCTGACACCTGCTCCACCACACCACTGCGGATTTCCATGGGGGCTGAGCCAGTATTGTTTGCACATCCGGCCAGCGTGACCACGGCCAGGATGGAGACCAAAAATGCAGAAAACCGCTTGAACATCATGTCAGACCCCTAAATTTCCAAGAGAAATGATTTGTGCGAAATATTAAAAAACACATTGTTACCACTATTACAAGTTAACATGGATATGACATCATTCATATCCACTTTTTTTATAGAATGATCTCAGCACTTGGAGCTTTTCATGAAACCAACCCTTTTGATTTGCAGCGCCGTGTTGGCACTGACCACGACTGCCTCGATGGCCAAAGATACGCCCAAGGCCTCCACCACGACGCAACAATATGTGGCCATGTGTCAGAACAAGACTGATACAGCGGCACAAAACTTTTGTCATGGCTTTGGCCAAGGTGTCTACGAGACCTACCTGATCACCCGCCATCCCAAGCGCGCAAAGCCTTTTGTCTGCATTCCTGAGCCTGGCCAATCACGCCAGGACATGGTCAACAGTTTTGTTGCCTGGTCAGCCAAACATCCCCAGTTCAACAATGCCTCGGCTGCCGACACGATTCTTCGCTACCTGGGCGAGACATATCCCTGCAAAAAAGCCTGACGCATCTGCTTGACAAAGGCTTTTTGCCTAATTGAAAACCCTTTTTGCCCTGGTTGAGTGAGCACCAGGCCTCTCGGAAGCCCGGAGAACTGACATGAAGAAAACATTACTGATTTTGCCTGTTTGCGCAGCACTGACATTGAGCGGCTGCTCAAACATGACCAGAGACCAACAAACCACCCTGTCTGGAGGCGCGATCGGCGCTGCGGCAGGCGCCGCGATCACTGCCATTGCCGGCGGCAACCCAATCTGGGGCGCTGTTGGTGGCGCCGCAGTCGGTGCAGTTGGCGGCTATGTCTATGGCAAAGAGTGATCACCACGCTTTCTTGTTAGGTCAAGTTAAGCCAGGTCAAGTCTGACCGACCAGGACGCTGCTGGATTCCAGCGGTTGAGTTCCGGAAGGTCGACTCAAGCCCCGTTCAGACGGGGCTTTTTCCTTTCCAGCGGCGGTGGACCCACCACCACTGCTCAGGATGTCGCACGATCGCCAGCTCAAGGGCGGCATTGTATGCGCGCGTGTTTTTTCTGATTTCCGCACCGACATCAGAGTCGGTGATCGGTGCCAGCGGTGGCCAAAACTTCAGGACATGGGTGCCGTCGGGTTCGCGCCAGGAGGCAGCGGGCATGACAGGTGCACCGGTGGAAAGTGCAAGAACAGCCATGCTTTTGTAGGTGCCTGCCCCGTAGCCAAAAAACTCGACTTCGATACCCTCAGGCTTGCGGGCGTACT